>DATFCO010000166.1:0-16721 GCA_035253005.1 Rhodanobacteraceae bacterium | reverse complement strand
CTTGCACCAGCACGTCCTTTCAACGCAGTGCGCAGCAGGTCCAATCCCGCCCCGGTCTTTGCAGAAAGCGCGATCGTCTCGATATCGCCGTACGTCGTTCGCTGCGGCCCGGCCCCTGCCAAATCGATCTTGTTGATCACGAACAGGCGCGAGATGGATTCCGGCAGATCGCGCAGCAGCGCGAGATCGTCCTGCAGATGTGCCGCATCCGTCACCAGCAGTGCCACATCCGCCTGCTGCAACTCCGCACGCGCGCGGCGCACCCCTTCGCTTTCGACCACGTCCGCGGATTCACGCAGGCCCGCGGTGTCGGCGAGCGTCAATGTGATGTCGTCCAGCCGCACTTCCTGGCGCAACACATCGCGTGTCGTGCCCGGAATGTCGGTGACGATCGCGCGCTCCTCCGCCGCCAGTGCATTCAACAGACTGGATTTGCCGACGTTGGGGCGGCCCACGATCGCCACATGCAACCCGTCGGTCAGCCGAACGCCTCGACGCGTTTCGGCCAGCAACACACGCACTTGCGCGCGCAGATTTTCCATTCGGGTGCGCAGCACAGGATCGGAGAGAAAATCGATCTCCTCCTCGGGGAAATCGATCGCCGCCTCGATGTGCGCACGCAGTTCGATCAGCGCGCGCAGCAACGACTGCACGCGTGAGGAGAACTCGCCCTGTAGCGAACGCAGTGCTCCCCGCGCCTGCGCCTGCGACTTCGATGCGATCAAGTCGGCGATCGCCTCGGCTTGCGCGAGGTCGAGCTTGCCATTGAGAAATGCGCGTTCGGAGAACTCGCCCGCGCGCGCCGGCCGCGCGCCCAACTCGCACGCACGCGCCCGCAGCGCATCCAGCACCACCGGAGCACCATGCGCGTGGATTTCCAGCACGTGTTCGCCGGTGAAGGAATGCGGCGCTTCGAAATACAGCACCAGCGCGCGATCGATCAGCTCTCCGCGGCCATCGCACACGTCGGATAATTCTGCGCGACGCGGCGGCGGTAATCTCCCAAGCCACTCGCACGCAATGTCCGGCACGCGCGGACCGGAGATGCGCACGATGCCGATGCCGCCGGAACCCGGCGGAGTGGCGATCGCGACGATGGCGTCGTTCGCGGCGCTCACGTCCGCCTCCTGCTACGCCGTCGCGCGCGCGTCGGCCCGTTCGATGCGGCGCGTGATCACCCACTGCTGGATCACGCCGGTCAGACCGTTGATCACGTAATAGAGCGTGAGGCCTGCAGGGAAGAAGGCGAACATCACTGCGAACACGATCGGCATCGCCTTCATGATCTTCGCCTGCGTCGGATCCATCCCCTGCACGGGCGTCAGGTACTGTGTGGCGATCATCACCAGCGTGTACAGGGCCGGCAGCACAAAGTAAGGATCTGGCGCGGAAAGATCCTGGATCCAGCCGAAGAACGGCGCGTGCCGCAGTTCAACGCTGTACATCAACACGTAGTACAGCGCGAAGAACACCGGAATCTGGATCAGCGTCGGCAGGCAGCCGGCCAGCGGATTGACCTTTTCCTTCTGATACAGCTCCATCATCGCTTGTTGCTGCTTCTGCTTGTCTTCGCCGTAGCGCTCCTTCAGCGCGGCGATGCGCGGTTGCAGCTTGCGCATCTTGGCGCCTGCCTTGTACTGCTGCTCGGAGAGCTTGAAGAACACCGCCTTGATCAGCAGCACCAGCAGGATGATCGCCACGCCCCAGTTGCCGACCAGCGCGTGGAACTTGGAGAGAATCCAGAACAGCGGCTGCGCGATCACGGTGAAGATGCCGTAATCGATCGTCAGCTCCAGGCCCGGCGCGATCGTGGAGAGTGTGTTCTGCGATTTGGGGCCGACGTACAGGCGCGCCCCCAGCGTGGCGCTGTTTCCGGGTGCGACACTGACGCTCGGCCCGCGCGTACGTATCAGGTAACGCGGCTTGTCGGAACCCGAAACGGGAGGCAACTGCGCCGTGCTGAACTGCTCGCTTTGCGAAGCCGGCGGAATCCAGGCGGCGAAAAAATAATGCTGGATCATCGCCACCCAGCCGCCCTGTACCTGCCGGCTCAGCGTGTCCGATTCGAATTTGTCGAAAGCGAGCTTGTTGAATTTGTCTTGCGGGCTGTACCAGGCTGCACCCAGGAAGCTGGAGCGCTCGGGATCGTAGAACTCCAGGAAATGCTTGGGTGGCGCCGGCGGTTGCACGCGCTCGATCTGTTCGTAAGCGTTGCCGCTCCACGTCTGCGTGCTGCGATTGTCGATGCGCTGCTGCAACTGCACGACATAGCTGCCGCGAGTCAAGGTGTAGCGCTTCACTACATCGATGCCTGCGGCATCGCGCCAGGTCAGGTCCATCGAAACGGCGTTGGCGCCGGGTACCAACGCCAACGAAGTGGCTTGCGGCGTGAACGACGCCATGTGATCGGGCGCGGAGCTGCCGTTGGCCGCCACCAATCCGTCCTGCGCGACGAACAGTTTCTGCGCACCGTCATCCAGCAGGCGCACCGGCGAACTGTCGCCCTTCACTTGCTGCGGAAATTTCAGGAGGTCGGCGCGCACGATGCTGCCGCCGCGCGAATCGATGGTAAGCCGCAGCACATCGTTGCTGAGCGTGACGAGCTGACGTGGCGCCGCGACCGTCGTATTCGTGGGGATCGGTTTTGCAGCCGCAACCGGGGTGGTCGGAGATGGATTTTCCGCCGAATTGGCAGCCGGCACTTCTCCGGCCGGCGCATTCGCCTCGACCTGCTGCGCTGCGGATTGCGCCTGGGTCTGTCGGGGTTGCACGCCGTAGTCTTGCTGCCACTGGTTCCATATCAACCAGGCGACAAACGCCAGCGCCACGACCAGCAAGGTTCGCGTTTGATTCATCACGAGGGAAACTCACGGTGAGCGCGCAAGGCGCATCCGGCAGGTCAATCGGTAATTGTGCCCGGCGCGCGTTCGCGCTTCAACGCTTGCAGCCGCAGCCAGATGCGGTCCAGCTCGGCGCGCAAGATCGTGTTTTCGATATCCGCTGCGCGCGTGCGTGCGATGACCAGCACATCCCAGGGAGGCATGTCCTTGCGTGCTCGGCGAAACGACTCCCGCGTCAACCGCTTGATGCGGTTGCGTTGAACCGCACTTTTGGAAACGCGTCTCGATATCGCCAAGCCCAGCCGCGATTTCGCGGTGCCACCCTCGCGATAGCGAATCAGAAAATAGCGGGTGTCCATTCGACCCGCTCCATCGCGCAAGGCGGCGAAGTCGGCGGCACGGCGCAGCCGCGCTTGCGGCGGCAGGCCGGCGTGCCGCCCCATCGGACTACGGGATCAGGCGCTTGCGGCCCTTGGCACGGCGCGCGGCCAGCACTTTGCGCCCATCGGCGGTCTTCATGCGGGCGCGAAAGCCATGCGTGCGCGCGCGCTTGAGCCGACTCGGCTGGAAGGTGCGTTTCATCGAAGCTCTCCGGAATGCACGCGGCCGGTGCGGAACCAAAACGCGTGTGAAAGACTGTCAATGCTCGCAAGCCCGTCTGCGTCTGTCAAGCGAAAGCGAGCGATTTTGCGCGGCGCCCGCATCGCTTGCACCGGGCGCACCCGATCGGCAGGCTGGTAGACTTCCGGTTTGCTTCGCGAGCGTCTGATGCATTCCCTTCCTCTCTCGATCAAGCAGCCATGAGCGATTTGTGGCGGCGCTGCCTGCAACGCCTCGAGGGCGAGTTGGGCGAACAGATTCTTCATACGTGGCTGCATCCCCTGCAGGCACGCGAGGACGGCAGCGCGCTGCGCCTGTTCGCGCCCAACACTTATGCGTTGGATCGCGTCCGGGGCGAATATCTTCCCTGCATCGAACTGGCGCTGACCGATGTCGCCGGCCGTCCGGTGCCCGTCAAACTGGAGGTGGGTTCGCTGACGCCCGTGACGAGAGAGAACGCCGCGCCAACGGAGCCGGCTCCCATCCACAATCTGGACCCGCACTACACCTTCGACAATTTCGTCGAGGGGAAATCGAACCAGCTGGGCAAGGCCGCCGCCATGCAGGTGGCGCAGAACCCCGGCCGCGCCTACAACCCATTGCTGCTCTACGGCGGCACGGGCTTGGGCAAGACGCATCTGATGCAGGCGGCGGGTAATCTGATGCGCGCCTGCAATCCGGGCATGAAGTTGTTGTACGTGCATTCGGAACGCTTCACCAGTCTGATGATCGAGTCGCTGCGTACCAAGAACATGGACGACTTCAAGCGACGTTTCCGCTCGGTGGACGCGCTGCTGATCGACGATATCCAGTTCTTCGGCGGCAAGGACACCACGCAGGAAGAGTTCTTCCACACCTTCAACACGCTGGTGGAAGGCAAACAGCAGATCATCCTGACTTGTGACCGTTATCCGAAAGAAGTCGAAAACCTGGAGCCCCGACTGAAATCACGATTGGGATGGGGGCTGTCGGTCGCGATCGAACCGCCGGATTTCGAAACACGTGCGGCGATCCTGCTGGAGAAGGCGCGCATGCGCGGAATGCGCATGCCCGAGGACGTGGCGATGCTGCTGGCGCGGCGTATCCGCACCAACGTGCGCGATCTCGAAGGCGCACTCAACACGGTGGCCGCGCGCGCCAACTTCTTCGGCCGCGAGATCTCGCTGGACTTCGTGCAGGAAACCCTGAGCGATCTGCTGCGCGTTCACGCACAGGCGATCACCATTCAGAACATCCAGAAAACGGTGGCCGATTACTACCAGGTTCGGTTGTCGGACCTGTTGTCGGAAAGCCGCAAACGCTCGTTGGCGCGTCCGCGCCAACTGGCGATGGCACTGGCGCGCGAACTGACCGAGCACAGCCTACCTGAAATCGGCGAGGCCTTCGGCGGGCGCGACCACACGACGGTGATGCATGCCTCGAAAACCATCCGCAGCTTGCGCGACAGCGATACGCGGGTGCATCAAGACTGGGACAGACTGATTCGAATATTGACCGGCTAGACTTGTGGATGGCTTGTGCAAAGATGCGGAGGGCGAATTTGTGCACAGATCATCCACAACTACGGCAAGCAGATACGTGCGGCAGGTTTTAAAGTAAACAATTGATTGTATAAGTATTTCACTTCCAATCCGGATATTCACAGGCTCTAAAACAGCTATTTATTACCAACCTTCGTTTTAGATCGGGGATCCGACATGCGTTTCAGCATCCAACGAGAAGCTTTGCTCAATCCGTTGCAACAAGTTGTCGGAGTGGTTGAACGGCGCCAGACCTTGCCGGTATTGGCAAACATCCTGGTTCAGATAGATCAGGGGAGGCTGACGCTCACCGGAACGGATCTGGAGGTCGAAATGCGCGCCGCGGTCTCCGTGGATAACGCGGAAAATGGCGCCATCACCATTCCGGCACGCAAGCTGTTCGACATCGTGCGAGCCTTGTCGGATGGTGCGCTGCTGGACGTCAAACTCGGCGGCGATCGTGTTTCCTTGCACGCCGGGCGCAGCCGCTTCACCTTAGCCACCTTGCCCGCGGAGGAGTTCCCCACCATCGACGAAATCGACTTGGTCGACAAGGTGCAGGTGCCCGAAGCCACTCTGAAAGATCTGATGGAGCGCACCGCCTTCGCCATGGCAAATCAGGACGTGCGTTATTACCTGAATGGCATGTTGCTCGATTTGCGTGATTCCGGCTTGCGTTGCGTTGCGACGGACGGGCATCGCTTGGCTTTGGCGGAGACTCGGCTCGACAACAAAACCAGCAGCGCGCGACAGATCATCATTCCACGCAAGGGTGTATTGGAGTTGCTGGGTCTTTTTTCCGGCGGAGAAGGCGAAGCGACCGTGGAGTTCGGCCGAAATCATCTGCGGGTGCGGCGCAACGAGGTGATATTCACCTCCAAGCTGATCGACGGACGCTTTCCGGATTACGAAGCGGTAATCCCGCTGGGAGCAGACAAGGTCCTGATTCTGGAGCGCGAAGCATTGCGAACCGCGCTGCAACGCGCTGCGATTCTGTCCAACGAAAAATATCGGGGAGTCCGGCTGGAGGTCAGTTCCGGGCGCCTGCGTATCGTTGCCCACAACCCGGAACAAGAAGAGGCCGTGGAAGAGTTGGAGGCGGAAACGTCGGTTAACGAGCTCGCAATTGGCTTTAACGTCGGTTATCTTCTCGATGCATTGGGTTCCCTGGGGGACGAAAAAGTCAAAATGCAATTGCGCGATGCACAGTCAAGCTGTCTTCTTCAGGGAGCGGAGCGCGATCAGGTTCGCCATGTGGTAATGCCGCTGCGCCTCTGAAGCACAGCTGGACGTCCGGCGTGAGGATCGCCAAGCTGCGGGTGCATCATTTCCGCTGCATCGAGGAGATCGAACTTCCCCCCGAGGCGCTATTGAATTGGCTGGTGGGACCAAATGGATCCGGCAAGACGAGTTTGCTGGAGGCGATTTATTTGCTATCGCACGGCCACTCCTTTCGAAGCGGCGCGCTGGATACGTTGATCCAGCGGAATTCGACCGGATTCACGATATTTGCCGAGATTTTTGCTGCCGGTAGAACTCACACGCTGGGAATGGCTCGATCTGTGGATGGCTGGCAGCTTCGTGTTGACGGACAAAACACCTCACTTCTTTCCACTGTCCTCAAGCACTGCGCTGCAATTTCCTTCGAGCCGAGCAGCCATGAATTGATTGCCGGGCCGGCGGACAGAAGGCGGCGCTTCCTGGATTGGGGCGTGTTCCACGTGGAACACCGGTCGCTCGACCACTGGCGAGAGTATCGCCGAGCTCTACGCCAACGCAACGCGTTGTTGCGGACCGGCGGACCTGCAGAGCAGTTCGAAATCTGGGAGGCCGAGCTGGAACGTTGCTCGACCCCAATCGAGCGGGAGCGACGGAGTTATATCGAGTCCCTCAAACCGCACCTGCGCCAGGCGGGGGAAAACCTGCTTCCGGAACTGGGGGGTGTACGCTTTTACTATTATGCTGGGTGGGACACAGATCGGCCCTTGGGCGCGATACTGGCGGCACAAAGGGACAAAGACATGGAGCGGGGTCATACCCGGTTCGGGCCGCACAGAGCGGACTGGAGATTAATCTTCCCCAGAGCACCTCTTCGCGAACACCTTTCTCGGGGGCAGAGCAAATTGGCGGCGCTGACTTGCGCGCTCGCTCAAGGGCATCTGTTTGCCGCACAAACCGGCACGTGGCCCATCTTGTGTCTGGATGACCTAGCTTCCGAGCTGGATGCAGTGCATCAGCGGGCGGTCTTTCAGGAAATCGCCGCTTCGGGCGCGCAAGTTTGGATCACGGCAACAGAACCCTATGCGGCAGACATTTCGCAGTTCGGCACGGTGTTCCACGTGGAACACGGCTCTCTGTGTACCCACTGAGCGTTGGACCGAGGTGGTACAATTGAACGTTTGATCAAACGTGCGGCCCCTGGCATGAACGAATCCTACGATTCCAGCAGTATCAAGGTGTTGAAAGGCTTGGAGGCGGTCCGCAAGCGGCCCGGGATGTACATCGGCGACACCGACGACGGCACCGGCCTGCACCACATGGTGTTCGAGGTCGTGGATAACTCCATCGACGAGGCTCTGGCGGGCTTTTGCGACGAAGTTATTGTCACCTTGCACGAAGACGGCACCGTCAGCGTCAGCGACAACGGACGCGGAATTCCGGTCGATATTCATCCGGAAGAGGGCCGATCCACAGCGGAAGTGGTGATGACGGTGTTGCACGCCGGCGGCAAGTTCGACGCCAACTCGTACAAGGTTTCCGGCGGTTTGCACGGCGTAGGGGTGTCCGTGGTCAACGCCCTCTCCGAGCATCTGTGGCTGACGATTTACCGCGACGGGCAGGAGTATCGGCAGGAATATCGGCTTGGCGAACCGCTGCATCCCTTGGAAGCGGTAGGGCCGGCCACCCGTCGCGGCACGACCGTGCGATTCCTGCCCAGCCCGGCCACTTTCACGCATATCGAGTTTCACTACGACGTCCTCGCCAAGCGGTTGAGGGAGTTGGCTTTTCTGAACTCCGGGGTGCGTATCGAATTGATCGATTTGCGCGCGGACAAACGTGACGTGTTCCAGTACGAAGGCGGAATCCGATCCTTCGTGCAGCATCTCGCGCAGCTCAAGACGCCGCTGCACCCGAGCGTGATCCACTTCAGTGCACCGGTCGAAGCCACTACCGTCGAACTTGCCATGCAGTGGACGGATGGCTACCAGGAGTCGGTTTACTGTTTCACCAACAATATTCCTCAAAAGGACGGTGGTACGCATCTTACGGGATTTCGCGCCGCTTTGACGCGAACAGTGTCGAACTACATCGAAAAAGAGGGTTTAACCAAGAACGCGAAAATCCAACTGAGCGGCGATGACATGCGCGAAGGCTTGATCGCAGTGCTGTCGATCAAGCTGCCCGATCCCAAGTTTTCTTCTCAGACGAAAGACAAGCTGGTTTCCAGTGAAGTCAAGGGCTTGGTCGAGCAGGTGGTGAATACGAAGCTGGAGGAGTTTTTGCTCGAAAATCCGGCCGAAGCCCGGATCATCGCCGAGAAGGTGGTGGATGCGGCGCGAGCCCGGGAGGCCGCACGCAAAGCGCGTGAACTGACTCGACGTAAGGGCGCGCTCGACATTGCCGGGCTTCCCGGCAAGCTGGCGGACTGCCAGGAGAAAGACCCCGCGTTATCCGAGCTGTTCCTCGTCGAGGGAGATTCCGCCGGGGGTTCGGCCAAGCAGGGGCGCAACCGCAAATACCAAGCCGTGCTGCCTTTGAAAGGCAAAATCCTCAATGTCGAAAAGGCGCGCTTCGACAAGATGCTCGGTTCGGCCGAAGTGGGCACACTGATCACCGCGCTGGGCACCGGCATCGGCAAAGACGAGTTCAATGCAGACAAGCTGCGGTACCACCGCATCATCATCATGACCGATGCGGACGTGGACGGCTCCCATATTCGTACCCTGTTGCTGACGTTCTTTTACAGACAGATGCCGCAGTTGATCGAGCGCGGCCACGTCTATATCGGCCTGCCGCCGCTGTACAAGATCAAGCAGGGCAAGCAGGAGCTGTATCTCAAGGACGACGCGGCCCTGAACGAATATCTGATCAGTAATGCAGTCGAAGGTGCGGAGCTGCTGTACGCCGCCGACACACCGCCTGTGCAGGGCGAAGGACTGGAAAAGCTGCTGCGCGATTATCAACTCGCGCTCGAGCAGATCGAGCGTCTCGCGGCTCGCGGGGACACCGCGTTCTTCACCGCGTTGCTGGATCACGGACCGCTGGAACCGGAATTGTGGCAGAACCCCGCGGCGATGCAGAGCTGGATGGATGCGCTGACTGCACGCCTCAATTCGTCAGGATTGGGCCGGGCGAATTATCGTTTGCGTTCGCGCGGCAGCGAGGGTGAACAACCGGCGGCATTGTTGTTGACGCGCAGCCAGCATGGCAGCGAACATACATGGGTCCTCTCGCAGACATTCTTCTCCGGCGCGGAATATCGGCCATTGCTGGAAACATCGCGCGTCCTTCACGGGCTGATCCGGTCGGGTGCACAAATCCGGCGCGGGAATGCTTCGCAGGTCATCAACGATTTCGCGCAAGCCCGAGAATGGCTGTTCGAGGAGGCCAAGAAAGGCCGCAACATCCAACGCTTCAAGGGGCTGGGCGAAATGAACCCCGAGCAACTTTGGGAAACAACGGTCAATCCGGATACGCGGCGGCTGTTGCAGGTGAGGATCGAGGACGCGGTGGCGGCCGATCAGATCTTCGCGACCTTGATGGGCGACGTGGTCGAACCGCGCCGCGACTTCATCGAAACCAATGCGTTGAAGGTCGCCAACCTGGACGTTTAGCGGATCGACATAACGGCTCCGCAACACTCGCGGTGCAAGAATTTCGGGCCCCGAGCCGCGCTTGAGTTCAGCGCGGTCGACGCGCTACTCTCAACGTCTTGTCCGTGCCGGCGGCACGTTGCTTATCGAGGATTCCATGAAGCTCGACTCGCGTCTGCTAGCGTACGGTCTGTGCGCCGCCTCGCTCGTTCTTGGTTCCAATGTTGCGCTGGCGCAGATGAGCGGCCAAGGCCAAGGTTGCACCGCCATGCAGATGATGCGCAATCAATGCGGGCAGTCTCCACAGAAGAAAAAGGAAGAAAAGCAGGAGGCCAAGCAGCCGAGTCAATACCCGAATGCCACCCGGCAGGAACCCAAGATCGAGCCGCCGAGCGGCAAAGAATCCGACGCGCTCAACGAAGGGTTAAACGCCGTCAATAGCGGAGACACCGCCACTGCGCAAAAAGATCTGCAGCCTATCGCCGATAGCAGCACCAATGTTTATGCCAAAGCCAAAGCGCTGTCCGGGCTGGCTTTGCTCAAATACAACGGTGGAGATACCAAGGGCGCGATCGCTTTGCAGAAGCAGGCGATCGATCTCGACTCGCTGCCCAATGACGAATACTTTCCGGTGTTGTTTGCCTTGGCGCAGATGTACGTGGCCGATGAAGATTATCAGCAGGCGCTCGCCGTTCTCGATCAATGGTTGCAGCAGAGCGGTAAGCAGTCCGCCGATGCATATGCACTGAAAGGGAATGTGCTTTATCGATTGGAGAAATATTCGGACGCGGTCGACGCGATCAACAAGGCCAAATCGCTGACCGATCAACCCAAGCCGGATTGGGACCAGATCCTGATCGCCAGTTACTTCGCGATGGACAAGTACGACGAAGCCGCGAAGGTCGCCGAAGCGGCACTGGCCAAGGATCCCAACAATGCCAAATTACTGATGGCCGTCGCCCAGAGCTACATGAATGCGCAGCAGTACGACAAAGCGCTGCCGCTGCTGGAGAAGGCGCGCGCGAGCGGTCAGATCACCGATGAAGCCACCTACATCAACTTGGCCAAGGTGTATTACAACATGGCCGTGGATGGCAAAGACCCCAAAACCAACGCGCTGAAATCGGCGCAGGTGATCGAGGACGGTATGGGTAAAGGCATCGTCAAGCCGACGAGCGATAATTACAAATTGTTGGGCGATGCTTATCGTCTGGCCGGCGATGAAGCCAAGGCGAACGCGGCGTACGACAAGGGTGGTTTGCCGCACGTGGACAATACCCACAAGGGGCACAAGAAAAAAAGTTGACCGGTATATTCGCGTCGATTCCGCTGATCGGCGCGGCTCGTCCGGCGCGCCGGTGCCCTCTAGGCAAAAGCCCGGTGCTGGTGTAATTTGCTTCTCTTTTCAGCCGCCCTCGTGAATGCCGTCCGCACTGCGGGCCGTACCAGCGAGACCGAACAGGATAGCGACTGGTTCACACGATGGCTCCGACTCACGCGACCAAACACGATCGCTTCAACTGGTGGCGCACAATAGCGATCGCTGCGGCGATCGCGGTGCACTGCGTCGTCATCCTGGTCCTGCTGACTCCGGCTGCGCCTCCGGAGGCCGAGAAAGCGGCCGAGAAGCATGTAGTGCAGGTGGAATTCATCGAGCCGCCGCCGCCGCCGCCGCCGCCGCCACCGCCGCCGCCCACACCTCCCAAGACCCCGCCTCCAAAGATCAAGGAGCTGGTCAAACCGCCGCCCACGCCACCCCCGCCGGCTCAGCCGCCGCCGGTCCAGGAAGTCTCGCAAATGGCCGAGCCGGCGCCGCCGCCCGCGCCGCCCGCGCCGCCGGCACCGCCCGCGGATATCGCGCCGGGCGTGGATATCAGCTACAAGGACCGCAATCCGCCCAAGTACCCGATCGAGGCGCTGCGGCAACAGCATCAGGGTACGGTGATCTTGGATGTCACCATCGACGCCCAAGGCAACGTAACCGATGTGACGGTGGAAAAATCCAGCGGATATCGCGAGCTGGATCGCTCGGCCGAAGACGCCGCGCGTCATTGGAAATTCAACCCGGGCATGAAGAACGGCCAAGCCATAGGCGGCGTCGTTCGCATCCCGGTCAACTTCAACCTCCAGGGCGCGGAGTAGACTTTACCTACTCCGAACACGCCGTCCCGTAAAGTTCCTTGTCACGTTTTTAAGGAAGGGTAGCGCCATGCAGCAAGCACCAACCACACCTCCTGCCGGTTCCGGCAACAGCAACGCGCAAGCCCTGCAGCAGATGGGCTTCGATCACCTGATTCACAGCCTCGACTGGGTCGGCTGGCTGGTGCTGGTGACCTTGTTCCTGATGTCGCTGTGTTCGTGGTATTTCATCATCGCGAATGCGCTGCGGAATGCCCTGATCCGCGCCCGCGCGGATCGCGTGATCTCGCAATTCTGGGATACGCCTTCGGCGCAGGACTCCATCCGCCTGATGGAGAAGCAGCCACGCGGCGAACCGTTCTCCAAGATCGCGCTGGATGCTGCCTCGGCGGCCGCTCACCACCAGCGTCACGAAGGCAGCCGCATGGTCGAGGCGTTGAATCGCTCCGAATTCGTCGACCGCGCCCTGCGTCAGGCGGTCGCGCGCGAGAGCCTGCGTCTGGAGGGCGGCTTGACCCTGCTCGCCACCGTCGGTTCGTCCGCGCCGTTCGTCGGTTTGCTCGGTACGGTCATGGGTATCTACCACGCCTTAATCAACCTCGGCGCGTCCGGCCAGTCCTCGATCGAAGCGGTCGCGGGCCCGGTGGGCGAGGCGCTGATCATGACCGCGCTCGGTCTGTTTACCGCCATCCCCGCGGTGCTGGCGTACAACTTCTATGTGCGCGCCAACCGGGTGACGTACGCCAAGTTCGATGAGTTCGCGCACGACCTGCACGACTTCTTCGCCACCGGTTCGCGCGTGGAAGTCACGCCGGCCGCGGCCGTGGCCGGCACCCGTGCAGCCAATGTCGCCGGCAGCAACGTGCCGCCGCCGCCGGCCGCAAGGAAGTGAGGAGTAGAAGATGGCCTTCAGCACCGGCCAACGCAGTGGTCCGCTTTCGGAAATCAATGTCACGCCATTGGTGGACGTGATGCTGGTGCTGTTGATCATCTTCATGATCACGGCACCGCTACTGCAACACAACATCACGATCGACCTGCCGCAACCGAATCCGAACGTGCAGCCGCCGACCAATCCGCCGACGCCGATCAGCCTGTCGATCAAGGAAGACGGATCGATGTACTGGAACGATCAGCCGATCTCGGATCTGGAATTGCAGGCGCAGCTTGCGGTAATCGGTGCCAAGCCGCTGGATCAGCAACCCGAGTTGCACATCAAGGCTACCGACATCACCCAGTACGACTACATCGCACGCGTGATGGCACAGGCCAAGCGCGACAACGTGCAGAAGATCGGTTTCGAGAAATAACGGGAAACCCGCAGATGGCCTTCAGTTCCAATACCAGCAGCGGTGGTCCGATGTCGGAAATCAACGTCACGCCCCTCGTGGACGTGATGCTGGTGCTGCTGATCATCTTCATGATCACCGCGCCCCTGATGTCGCACAGGATCAAGGTGACATTGCCCAAGGCCGATCCCAACGAGAAACCGGCAGAAGTCAGGGTTGCGCCTGTCGATCTGGCGGTCGAGCCGGATGGCACCGTTTACTGGAACGATGCGCAGTTGAACGAGGCCGAATACAAGGCGCGCCTGGCAGTGACCGCGCAGCAGTTTCCGCAGCCGCAGTTGAACATCCGCGCCGACAAGACGACGCCTTACAAGGTGATCTGGATGGTGATGTCGGATGCGAAAGCGGCGGGCATGGTGCACTTGGGCTTCGTCACCACCGGCAAAATGGGCCAGCCGGGCGTCGAGTAGATCGAAAGCTAGTCGAATCAAAAAACCGGGCATTGCCCGGTTTTTTTGACATGTGTTCTGGCGTAATTACGAGCGCAGGATTTCGAGATAGTAGCGTACCGTCCGCTCCAGTCCGTCGTACAGGGCTTCGCCGATCAGGGCGTGGCCGATGGACACCTCGGCAAGATCGGGAATCGCGCGCTTCAGCGTACCGAGATTGCGTTGATTGAGATCGTGGCCGGCATTGACTCCCAATCCCGCATCGAGAGCGCGGCGTGCGGTCGTTGCGCAAGCTTCCAGCTCGCGGTCGTGATTTCCGCCGGCGAATGCCTTGGCATAGGGTCCGGTGTAGATCTCCACGCGTGAGGCACCGATCGCGGCAGCGCGCTCCAGATTCTCCGCGCCGGCATCGACGAACAGCGAAACGCGGCACCCCAGTGCGTTCAATTCCGCGATCAGGGGCATCAGCTTCTGCGCATCGCGCGCGAGATCGAAACCGTGATCGGAAGTGATTTGTTCCTCGGAATCCGGGACCAGCGTCGCCTGCGTCGGACGCGCGCGCCGCACCAACTCGATGAAACCGGGATATCCCTCGCGCGGCGGTGCGAATGGATTGCCTTCGAGGTTGTACTCGACGCGGCCATGCACGAGCTCCGCCAGCAACATCACATCCTCGGGCGCGACGTGTCTGCGATCGGGCCGCGGATGCACGGTGATGCCGCCGCAGCCTGCGGCAATGCATGTTTCCGCCGCGCGAGCGATATCCGGCTCGCTTTCTCCGCGCGCATTGCGCAGCACCGCGATCTTGTTGAGATTGACGCTGAGGAGAGTCATCCCGTCACCCTAACAAAAAAACGGCGCGCTTGTGGCACGCCGGGAGAGTGTGATGCTCGCCGCATCCGGCGACGAGGAATCCACGGGGAGACTGTTCGTATCTTGTGACCCGCGGCGGCGGCGGAAGTTCCGGCTTGGTCAAGCGGCGGCCCATGCCCGCAGCGGACGAGGCGGCCCGCGCCACGCGAGCGCGCCGGCACAGTCCCGGGATGGACGGAGCGACATCACCTGCCAGTCGCCGGCCTCGGCGGCCTGGGCCTCGAAGCGGAGCGGCCGCCAGGCACTTCGCGAAAGGGAGAATTCGATCCGCTCCAGCCCGAATGCCAATCCGCGCCCCAACGCCTTCAGCACCGCTTCCTTGGCGCACCACAATTGCAGAAAGGAATTCTCGCGTTCTGCTTCGTCGCACGCGATCAACGCGGACGCTTCGGCGGGCGCGAAGAATCGCTGCGCGAGTTCGACGACGTGCACTCCGGACCGTGCCTGTTCGAGGTCCACGCCGATTTCGAGATCACGTGCCAGCGCCACCAACGCGAGATCGCCGCTGTGGCTCCAGTTGAATTGCAGGTCGAGCGTCTTTCCGTCCCGGGAGCGCAGCTGCGGTTTGCCGTGCTCGCCTTCGCGCAACACCAGGGTCGAACCATCAAGATCCAGATAACCGGCGAGCAACGACAGCAACGGCGCGCGACCCTGCTCGCGCCGATACGGTAGCCGCCACAGATGGATGTCATCGCCAAGCTGCGGCGCGACATCGCTCGGATCGGCCGCGATGAAATCCTGCGGGCCGATCATCGCGTCACTTGATCAAGCGCTGATCGACCAGCGTCTGCACCACCGCGGGATCGGCCAGCGTGGAGATATCGCCGAGCTGATCCGGTTGGTTCTCCGCGATCTTGCGCAGGATGCGCCGCATGATCTTGCCCGAGCGCGTTTTCGGCAGCGCGTTGGCCCATTGAATGTAATCCGGCACCGCGATCGCGCCGATCTGCTTGCGCACGCTGTCGCACAACTCCTTCTTCAATGCATCGGAAGGTTGCGCATCCGCAACCAGGGTGACGTAGGCGTAGATACCCTGCCCCTTGATGTCGTGTGGACAGCCGACCACCGCGGCTTCGGCGACTTTCGGGTGCGCGACCAAAGCGCTTTCGACTTCCGCTGTGCCGATGCGATGTCCGGACACGTTGATCACGTCGTCCACACGGCCGGTCAACCACCAGTCGCCGTCCACATCCACGCGTGCGCCATCACCCGTGCAATACGTACCCGGATAAGTCTTGAAATACGTGTCGATGAAACGCTGATGATCGCCGTACACCGTGCGCATCTGACCCGGCCAGGAATCGGTGATCACCAGATTGCCTTCGTTCGCGCCTTGCAACTTTTTGCCTTCGTTATCCACCAGCGCGGGCTTGACGCCGAAGAACGGCAGCATCGCCGCGCCCGGTTTCATCGCGGTGACGCCGGGGAACGGCGCGATCATGATGCCGCCGGTTTCGGTCTGCCACCACGTATCAACCACCGGACAACGCGCATCGCCGACCATGTTGAAGTACCACTCCCAGGCTTCGGGATTGATCGGCTCACCGACCGTGCCGAGTAGCCGCAAACTCGCGCGCGAAGTCCGCTTCACCGGCGCTTCGCCTTCGCGCATCAGCGCGCGGATCGCGGTCGGTGCGGTGTAGATCAGCGTCACCTTGTGCTTATCGCAGACCTGCCAGATGCGCGATGCATCCGGCCAGTTCGGCACGCCCTCGAACATCAGCGTGGTCGCGCCGTTGGCTAGCGGGCCGTACACCACATACGAATGTCCCGTGACCCAACCGACGTCCGCGGTGCACCAGTAGATGTCGTCCTCGCGCAGATCGAACACGATCTCATGCGTGTAACTCACATACACCAGGTAACCGCCGGTGGTGTGCAGCACGCCTTTGGGTTTTCCGGTGGAACCCGAGGTGTAGAGGATGAACAGCGGATCCTCTGCATTCATTGGCTCCGGCTCGCAGCGGTCGGATTGACCTTCGACTAGCGTGTGCCACCAGCGGTCGCGCGGCGATTGCATCGCGATCGAACCGCCAGTACGGCGCAGCACGATCACGGTTTCGACCGACGTGGTGCCGGGACGCGTCAGCGCCTCGTCCACGTTGGCCTTCAACGGAATCTTCTTGCTGGCGCGCACGCCTTCGTCGGCAGTGATCACCAGCTTGCATTGCGAATCGGCGATGCGCCCCGCCAGCGC
>DATFCO010000165.1:0-24821 GCA_035253005.1 Rhodanobacteraceae bacterium | reverse complement strand
ACGTCGCGCAGCTTCCAGTGGGGGCCGATCAGCAGATTCAAACGGTGACGCAATATCGCGTGCGGCAGCGACGTGACCACTTCGACTTCCGCGTGCAGATCGTCCTGATGCGCGCTGACGGAGGCATTCGGATCGACGGGCGCCAACGATTCATCCACCTCGTCCGGATCGGGCTGGCGCGCGCGCCAGCGCTGGAACAGCACGTTGGTTTGCAGTGCCGTTTGCAGCGCTTCTGCGAACGATTGCGGACTGGAACCGTGGAAGGCCAGCTCGGGATCCGAGCCGCGCGCGCTGCCGAGGTTGTCAATGGTCAGGTAGTAGCGCTGTGCGCTCATTGGTGCTCCATGCGGACGACAGAGGATTCGATGGGTGCCGCGCAAACGACAAGATGATGCCGCGAATGCGCAGCGTGCGCCATCCCGTGCCGCAAGTCATGGTCGCGCAAGTATGGAGAGCACGGCTGCATGCAACGCGCCGGAACGTGCCGCGGCGACCGGATCGCTGCCATGCGCGAGCACGCCGAGAAAGGGCGCGGGCAGCAGGCGGCGCAGGGTTTCCATGTTGTCTTGGCGGCGCTCCATCGCCGGATCGATCGCGTCGCCGATCCAGCCCAGCAGTTCGCAGCCATCGTCGAGGATCGCACGCGCGGACAGGCGCGCGTGGTTGATGCAACCCAGGCGCAGACCGACCACCAGGATCACCGGAAGATTCAAGCGGCGCGGGATGTCCGCGGCTTCCAGAGAATCCGACAACGGCACCCTCCAGCCGCCCACGCCTTCGACCACCACGCAATCGGCGCGCGCGGCCAAATGCGCGTGGGCTGATTCGATGCGCGAAAAATCGATGTCGATATTTGCATCCGCCGCCGCGAGATGCGGCGCGATCGCCGGCTCGAACGCGTAGGGGTTGCACATCGCGTAATTTGGCTGCGGATCGCTCGCTGCAATCAATGCGAGTGCATCCTCGTTGCGCAAACCTTGCGGTGTGCGTTCGCACCCGCTGGCGACCGGCTTCATGCCGAGCGCACGCAAGCCTTCGTCACGCAAGGCGTGCAGCAGCGCGCAGGAAAAGAAAGTCTTGCCGACACCCGTGTCGGTACCCGCGATGAACACGCCCGATCGAAATGCCCTGCGAGCGCTCATGCGGATTGCAGACCCGACGAGACCAGTCGGCGCTGCTCGAGGTGGCGAATTCCGAACGACAGCGGCGAAATCGACATGTACACGAGGCCGGGAAACGCCCACTGCCAGCCTTGCAACGGCAGCAACGACAGCGCCAGCGACAACAGCGACACGCACATGAACGCGCCGTTGCGCAGGACGTTGTAGCGCGTGCGCAGGCGTTCCAGCGGGGACAGCCCGATCGCGTCGGCGCAGCGCAAGGCGTGCCGATGCAGCAACATGAAAATCGCGAGCACTACCGCGTAGCCGACCGCGAAAATCACGTACAGCTCGCGGTAGTTGCTGCCGCTGACGGCGAGCGGCCGGCCCGATTCGGACAACACGCCTCCGCTGAAGCCGGCGAACGCCATCTGCGCGGTCATGCGCAGCGGGTAGACATAGATCAGAATCACGAACACCAGCGCAAGGCTGAGCTTGACGCTGTAGCTGTCCTCGATGCCGAAGCGGCGCGACCACAGCCGGTGCGCCCACCAGAAGCGCACGATCAGCAGGAAACTGAAAGCGAAGGCCGGCACGCCGCGCATCGCCTGCAGCAATTCCGAAACCGATTCGGGCACGCGTCCCACCGAAACCACCAGCAGCGTCACCGCGAACGCGAACGCCGCGTCCACGAAGCCTTCCACGCGCGTCGGCTGTTCGGCGCGGATGCGGAAACCCGCTTCGTCGTGGCGAATGGATTCGGTCATGCGCACGACCGCAGAGTATGCCAGCGGTGGCGCGGCGCTAGAATGCGCGTTTCGTACCCCGGAACGCGTGATGTTCACCGCCGCGGCGATCACTGCCGACAGCAAATCCGAGCTTTACACCGAACTGGCGCAACAGGTGCGCGGCCTGCTGCACGGCGAAACCGATCTGATCGCCAATGCGGCCAATTTCGCATCGCTGATCTGGCACGCGCTGCCCGATCTCAACTGGTGCGGATTCTATTTTCACGACGGCAAGGAATTGGTGGTCGGGCCGTTCCAGGGCAGGCCGGCTTGCGTGCGCATCGCGATCGGGCGCGGCGTCTGTGGATTGGCTGCGCAGTCACGGCAGACGCAAGTGGTGCAGGACGTCAACGCATTCGCGGATCACATCGCCTGCGATGCCGCGTCGCAATCGGAAATCGTGGTGCCGCTGATCCAGCGCGACGGCTCGCTTCTGGGCGTGTGGGACGTCGACTCGCCACGACTCGCGCGCTTCGATGAGGAAGACCGCGCGGGCATGGAGGCGCTGTGCGCGGTATTCATGGAGTCGATCGGCTAACGCACTACGGCGTAATCGCGCGCGCTCGCATCCCACACTGGCGCATTGCGGATGGCCGGCAGCACGTCTTCCGGAGTATCGGCAATCGACCACATCGCCGCGTGCTCCGGATTCATGAAGCGCTCTTCGATCATGCGTTCGAGGAACGTTTGCAGCGCGTTGTAATAACCGCGCGTGTTGAGCAACACGATCGGTTTGAAATACAAACCGAGCCGCTTCAGCGTGATCGCTTCGAACAGTTCTTCCAGCGTGCCGCAGCCGCCGGGCAACGCGACCACGGCGTCGGAATCGGTGAGCAGGCGATGCTTGCGTTCGCGCATGTCGTCGACGAGATCGAGATGCGTCAGGCCGGGATGGCCCCATTCGAGATCGGCCATGAAACGCGGCAGGACGCCGATGACTTCGCCGCCTTTCGACAACGCGCCATCTGCCACGGCGCCCATCGAACCCGCCGAACCGCCGCCGTACACGATGCTGTGGCCGTCGCTCGCGAGCAGTTCGCCGAGATGGAATGCCGCTTCGCGATAGCGGGGGTCGGCCTGATTGCTGGAAGCGCAATAGACGCAGATGCGCATGGTCAATGTTTTGGCAAAGAGTGAAGAGGAACCTCGGCGCACTTGGTGGAGAGCGATGCCAAGCGCTGAACCACTGCATCCGGAAGGCCGCGACGACGGGCCAATTCGGCGGCGGTGACGTCACTCGGGTAGTAATTGGCATGCACGAGGCAGGCGTCGTAGCCGTGGTCGAGGAGTACGTCGATCGCGCGCTCATGCACGCCGATGATCGCCAGCAGCAGCGCGCCGGGCATGGGTTCCGACTGGCGGATCGACGCGTACATGTCCGCACCATGCCTGAGCAGCACTTCGAGGACGGCACTATTGCCGCAATCCGCCGCTTGTTGCAGCGGTGACCACATTTTCTCGGGTGGGTGACTGTCGCCAGTGAAGGCTGGCTGCAGCGGCGTGGCATTCACATCGGCGCCCTGCGCGATTAGCCATTCCGCAGTCGACGCCTTGTTGAAGTAGGTAGCTTCGAACAACGCCCAATCAAGCCAGCGCGACATTTGCTTCGAATCGAATGCCGCATGCATTTGCTGCACGTCATCGGACACGGCGGGTTGGTTGCCGTCCGCAATATCTAGCAATAGGGCCTTCACCTTCGGCGGCATCACGAACTGGTCGTGTGCGATGGCATAACGGGCATTCGGAGCCGTTTTCGCGCAAACGTTGTTTTGTGCGATGGCCGCGCCTGAGCACACCAACAACAGCAAAGTTGCAAGCGCTCGCCACATTGGCAAGACCCCGTTACAACGGCGTTCGCTCAAGCTTACCGCTTCATCGCATTGAAGAACTCGTCGTTGGTCTTGGTGTTCTTCATCTTGTCGAGCATGAATTCCATCGCGGCCAATTCATCCATCGGGTGCAGCAGCTTGCGCAGGATCCAGATCTTCTGCAGCAGGTCCGGTGCGATCAGCAGTTCCTCGCGGCGGGTGCCGGAGCGATTGATGTTGATGGATGGATACACGCGCTTCTCGGAGATGCGGCGATCGAGGTGCACTTCCATGTTGCCGGTGCCCTTGAATTCCTCGTAGATCACCTCGTCCATCTTGGAGCCGGTGTCGATCAGCGCGGTGGCGAGGATCGTCAACGAGCCGCCTTCCTCGACGTTGCGCGCGGCGCCGAAGAAGCGCTTCGGACGCTGCAATGCATTCGCGTCGACGCCGCCGGTCAGCACCTTGCCGGAACTCGGCACAACCGTGTTGTAGGCGCGTGCGAGGCGGGTGATCGAGTCGAGCAGGATCACCACGTCCTTCTTGTGCTCGACCAGGCGTTTGGCGCGCTCGATCACCATCTCGGCCACTTGGACATGGCGCACTGCGGGTTCGTCGAACGTCGACGACACCACTTCGGCCTTGACGCTGCGCTGCATCTCGGTGACTTCTTCCGGACGCTCGTCGATCAGCAGGATGATCAGGTGCACGTCGGGGTGGTTGTGCACGATCGCCTGCGCGACGTTCTGCAACATCATGGTCTTGCCGGCCTTGGGCTGGCTGACGATCAGGCCGCGCTGGCCCTTGCCGACCGGCGCGATCAGATCGAGGATACGGCCGGTGATGTCTTCGGTGGAACCGTTGCCGCGCTCCAGATGGAACGCCTTGCGCGGGAACAGCGGCGTCAGGTTTTCGAACAGCAGTTTGTTCTTGGACGCTTCCGGCGGATCGTTGTTGATCGTTTCGACCCGCAGCAGCGCGAAGTAGCGCTCGCCGTCCTTCGGATGACGTACGTGGCCGGTGAGGTAATCGCCGGTGCGCAGGTTGAAGCGGCGGATTTGCGAAGGCGAGACGTAGATGTCGTCGGGGCCGGCCAGATACGACTCGTCGGCCGAACGCAAGAAGCCGAAACCGTCCTGCAGGATTTCCAGCACGCCTTCGGCCCAGATGCCACCACCGCTGCGCGCGTGTGCCTTCAGGATCGCGAAGATCACGTCCTGCTTGCGGGCGCGCGCGACGCCTTCCTGGATGCCGAGTTCCTCGGCCAGCGCCAGCAGTTGCGGCGCGTTCTTGCGTTTCAGCTCGGTGAGGTTGATCAGGCGATTGGGATCGCCGGCCTCGCCTTCGTCGCCGTTGTCCTGCGGCAAGCCGCCGCGGGCATCGTTGCGCGGACCGCGATCATGACGTCCGCGCCGCCGCCGGCCGCGGTCGGGACGGCCGCCGCCATTTTCGCGGGCTTGCGGCGCGTCGTTGCGTTCGGAGGTTTCAGAGGTTTCATTGGCGGACGCGCGCGCGTCTTCGCCTGGGGGAGTGTTTTGGGTATCGGCCACGGATTTCGCCTCGGAGGCGCCGTTGAAAAACGAAGAGGATGTGGGAAAGGATCGCAGGGCCCTTTCGGCCCGCGGGGCTGCTGAAAGTTCCAGAGTCCCTGTCGCGATGAGCCGGCGCGTTACGCAGCCGGCGGGATCAATCTAGCATTGGAAATGGGGGATCACAAGCGGAATCTCAAGCCGCGCTTGTGACGGGAAGCTCGGTGCAGGCAGGTTGCTTGGGAAGTCATCCCGCCGCGGGGGCTCACGCGCTTGCGACCCGCCCGGCCTGCCCGATGGTCTTGTCGATGAGCTGGGTCAACTGACCCTTGCTGACCGCGCCAATCTGCGTGGCCTCGACCTTGCCGCCCTTGAAGATCATCAAGGTCGGAATGCCGCGGATGCCGTAGGCGCGCGGGGTTCTCTGATTCTCGTCGGTGTTGATCTTGGCGATCTTCAACTTGCCTTGATAGGACTGCGCGATATCGTCCAGCAGCGGCGCGATGGCCTTGCACGGCCCGCACCACTCGGCCCAGAAATCCACCAGTACCGGGGTTTCCGATTTCAGCACCTGGGCGTCGAAATCGTCGTCGCTGACGTGGGTGACGTGTTCGTTCATCGTTGCGGTCCTGCTGCAGCCATTCGCGTAGATTACAACTATGGAGGTGCGGCGGACGATTGCAAGGCTCGGCGTGCGAACCGAGAGTAGGCTACACTTCCAAGATTGACCTGCGGCCGCGTGTCTTGCGGGATGCTCCGCGGGGCCACATTTATCAATGCGATCATCCGTGATCGCGAACATCAAAAGGCAGCCATCCATGGCTGCACTTCTCAATTGATGCGATCGTCAGTGATCGCGAAAGTCCTGGATCCGTGGCCGAACACGTCCTCACCGATACCTTTTTCGAGCAGTTCGATCTGCATCCTTTGCTGGCACAGGGTTTGGCGGATTGCGGCTTCACGCGCTGCACGCCGATCCAGGCGCTGACCCTGCCGGTGGCGCTGGAAGGCCGCGACGTCGCGGGCCAGGCGCAAACCGGCACCGGCAAGACCTGCGCGTTCCTGGTCGCGGTGTTCAACCGCCTATTGACACAACCGGCAATGCCCGAGCGCCGCGACAACGATCCGCGCGCGCTGATCATCGCGCCGACGCGGGAACTGGCGATCCAGATCGACAAGGACGCGCGCGCGATCGGGCGACACACGGGACTGCGCACAGCGCTGATCTACGGCGGCGTGGATTACGACAAGCAGCGCACGCAACTGCACGAAGGCTGTGACGTGATCATCGCCACGCCCGGCCGATTGCTGGATTACTACAAGCAGCACGTGTTCTCTTTCCGCGCGGTCGAAGCGTTCGTGATCGACGAAGCCGACCGCATGTTCGATCTCGGTTTCATTAAGGACGTGCGTTATCTGCTGCGCCGTCTGCCGCCGCGCGAACAGCGGCAATGCCTGCTGTTTTCGGCCACGCTTTCGTATCGCGTGCTGGAACTGGCCTACGAGCACATGAACCAGCCGCAGAAGCTGACGGTGGAAACCGAAAGCGTTACCGCCGATCGCGTGCGCCAGCAGGTGTTCTTTCCTTCGAAGGAAGAAAAGATTCCGCTGCTGTTGAACCTGCTGGAACGCACTGACCCCACGCGCAGCATCGTTTTCGTCAACACCAAGGCCGCCGCCGAACGCGTGACGCAGCGGCTGTCGCGGCATGGCTATGTAGTCGGCGCGCTGTCCGGCGACGTGCCGCAGAAGAAGCGGCAGAAACTGCTGGAGCGTTTCCAGAAAGGCGAGGTGCAGTTGCTCGTGGCGACCGATGTCGCCGCTCGCGGCCTCCACATCCCCGATGTGTCGCACGTGTTCAACTACGATCTGCCGCAGGACGGCGAGGATTACGTGCATCGCATCGGCCGCACTGCGCGGCTGGGCGCCGAGGGCGACGCGATCAGCTTCGCCTGCGATCTTTACGCGATGTCGCTGCCGGACATCGAGGCCTACATCGGCCAGAAGATCCCGGTGCGCAGCATCGATGCGGATTTGCTGATTTCGCCCAAGCCGCGCGGCAAGGCGTTGCAAGCGGCGCACGAGGGCGATGATGAGGCCGGCGACGAATCCGTTACATCCGCGAACGCGAGCGAGACGGATGCAGCGCACACGCAAAAATCCGGACGCCCGCCGCGCAAACGTCGCCGCCGCAACGCCCGTTCGCGTGCGGCACCCGCGCCAAATTCTTGAGCGACTCTTGAGTATCGTCATTCCGGGCCGTTTGCGCAGCGAACGGAACCCGAATCTGCTCTTGCGATAATTCGAGAAAAGCGAGATTCCGGATTCCGCGCCGGACTTCATCCGCCGCGGCCCCGGAATGACGAGGATGTTGTTACGCTTCTCACGCCTCACGCCTTACTTCCACGCCTCACGTCTGCTGTTTCCTTTCGTGATCCATTTCGACTCCGTCAGCAAGCGCTACGACAACGGCCTGGATGCGTTGAGCGGTTTGTCGTTCAAGATCGGCGCGGGTGAGATGGCGTTCGTCACCGGTCACTCCGGCGCCGGCAAAAGCACGCTGCTGAAACTGATCGCGCTGATCGAACGGCCAAGCCATGGCACGATCCGCATCGGTGGCGACGATTTGCGCAAGGTGCGCGGCCGGCACGTGGCGAGGTTGCGGCGCGGCATCGGCATGGTCTTCCAGGATCATCGCCTGCTGATGGATCGCAGCGTCGCGGCCAATGTGGAACTGCCGCTGGTGATCGCGGGAGTGCCATCGGACGAACGCGCGCGGCGGGTGCGCGCGGCGCTGGACAAGGTCGGCCTGCTCGCCTACGAAAAACAGCCGCCGATCCATCTTTCCACCGGCGAACAACAGCGTGTCGGCATCGCGCGCGCGATCGTGGCCAAACCGTCGCTGATCATCGCCGACGAACCGACCGGTAATCTCGATCCGCAGTTGTCGTTCGACATCATGCAGTTGTTCGCGCAGTTCGGCGAACTCGGCGCCACCGTGCTGATCGCCAGCCATGATCTGGCCTTGCTGAAGCGCCTGAAGAAACGCACGCTGGTACTCGACCACGGCAAGCTGGTCGCCGACGTGCCGGCGGAGGAGATCGCGTGAGCGTGGCGGGAGAAAAAATTTCCGCGTCGCCGCGCGTGCGCCGGCGCCCACGCCTGCGTGTCTGGCGCGAGCAGCACGCGTGGTGCTGCAAGGCCAGTCTGCGCGCGTTGACGCAGCGTCCCTTCGGCACGGCGCTGACGGTGATCGTGCTGGGTTTCGCGCTGACGCTGCCGTTAGCGTTCTACCTGCTGCTTTCGAACGTGCAGCGGCTGGCCGGGACGCTGAGCGAATCGCAATCGATCAACGTATTCCTGAAACCGTCCGCGAACGCGCGCACGGCCGACGTATTGGCCGCGCAGTTGCGAGCGCGCGCGGAAATTGCACAAGTGACGGTGAAGTCGCCCGCGCAAGGCCTTTCGGAACTCGCAGCCGTGCAGGGTTTCGGCGATGCGCTGCGCGCGCTGCCGGACAATCCCTTGCCCTACGCGCTGGTGGTGCAGCCGCAGAATGGACTGACGCGAACGCAGATCGATGCGCTGGTCGCCGATCTGCGCGCAGTGCCGCAGGTCGATCTGGTGCAGGACAACGGCGCCTGGCGCTCGCGGCTCGATGCGTTGATTGCGCTCGGCCGGCGCATCACCGCGCTGCTGGCCGCGCTGCTCGCGATCGCCGCCCTGGGTGTGGTCGGCAACACCGTGCGGTTGGATATCCGCGCGCGCGCAGATGAAATCGCGGTGCAGCGGCTGGTCGGCGCGAGTGCTGCTTTCGTGCGCAGGCCGTATCTTTACGAAGGTGTCTGGTACGGCCTGGCCGCGGGCGTGATCGCAGTGGCGCTGCTGTTGGCGCTGGAGGCAGGCGTGGCCGGGCCGGTGCGCGCGCTGGCTGCAAGTTATGCGCAGCAGATCGCATTCGGCGGGCTGTCCGCCGCGGTGCTGGTGCTGGTACCGTTGGCGGCCGCACTGCTGGGATGGATGGGTGCTTTTCTTGCTAGTACCCGATACCTCTTCCGCGCGCCGCTTTCCTGATTCCGATGACCAATATCACCCGCCACATTTCCAGCGACAACCCGCGCGTGATGGTGGTGGACGGCTCCAAGGTCGCGCGCAAGCTGATCACGCAATTGCTGGAGAAGGAGTTGCCCGGGGTCACCGTTATCGCCTGCGAGACCGGCGCGGATGCGCAACGGGAATTGCAGGCGGGCGTGGTCGATCTGGTCACCACCGCGCTGCGCCTGCCCGACATGGACGGTCTGGAGCTGGCGCACTACGTGCGCGAGCACGCGCCGCAGGCCTACATTCCGATCGTCGCCGTCTCGGGCGACGTGCAAGAGCGTCTGGTCAGGCGCGAGATCGGCGGCGACATCACCGATTATTTCGACAAGGCGCAAGGGATCGGCGCGCTGGCGGAATTCATCCGCGGCTACGTTCGGCCGGAACCGCTGGGTTCGGGCAATGTGCTGTACGTCGAAGACAGCCGGGTCGTCGCGTTGGCCACGCGCCGGATGCTGGAGAAATACGGACTGATCGTCACCCACGTGATCAGCGCCGAGGACGCGGTCGCATTGCTGGATGGTGCGCGCGAACGCGGCGAGATCGGCACCGATCTGGTGCTGACCGATGTCAACCTGAAAGGCGAACTTTCCGGCGGCGATTTGCTGGCGCGTATCCGCGAGCATTACGGTTATGGCAAGGGCGCATTGCCGGTGCTGGTGATGACCGGCGACGACAATCCCGTCAATCAGGCCGCGTTGCTGCGGGCCGGCGCCAACGATCTGGTGCAGAAGCCGATCGAGGAGCGCCTGCTGGTGACGAAGCTGCTGTTCCAGTTGCGGGTCGCCCAGAGGTTGCGCGAGCAGAGTCCTGCGTCGGCATGAGCGAGGAGCGCCTGAAACTCGAACCGTCTTGGAAAGCGCGGGTCGGCGATCATTTCGATCGCCCGGAGATGAAAGCGCTGCGCGAGTTCCTGCTGGCGCGGAAACACGCCGGCGTGCGCATCTATCCGGCGGGGCCGAACATCTTCAACGCGCTGAACACCACGCCGTTCGATCAGGTAAAGGTGGTGATCCTCGGCCAAGATCCGTATCACGGTCCCGGTCAGGCACATGGGTTGTGTTTCTCGGTGCAGCCGGGCGTGCCGGTGCCGCCGTCGCTGGTGAATATTTTTGCCGAGATCGAACGCGATCTCGGCATTCCGCCGCCCGATCATGGTTGTCTGCTCCCCTGGGCGCAGCGAGGCGTGCTGCTGCTGAACGCCGTGCTCACGGTGGAGGCCGGGCAGCCGAATTCGCATCAGGGCAGGGGCTGGGAAGGTTTTACCGACCGGGTGATCGACGAATTGAACCGTGGCCGCGAAGGACTGGTCTTTCTGCTGTGGGGTTCGTACGCGCAAGCCAAAGGCCGGCTGATCGACCGCAATCGGCATCTGGTGTTGAAAGCGCCGCACCCGTCGCCGTTGTCGGCACATCGCGGGTTCTTGGGCTGCGGGCACTTTTCCGCCGCAAACCGGTATCTGGAAGGCGGAGGTCAGACGCCGGTGGATTGGGCGCTGCCGCCGAGGTCCGCGTTAGTGCTGTAGGGGCGGGTTTCAACTCGCCATTCGGGCGGGCCAAGACCCGCCCTGCATCTTGCCTTTCCTGTACGTATCGGTATAATTATTCATGTCGAGGGCCGGGTGTTGAACCCATAGGTCCCTCCGGCGCACCAATGGGGAAAGCGCCGACACAACTTGTTCCGGAGGCCAAATGTCCGAAGCTTTGGTGACCAGCAACCTGCCGATTCCCAGCGTGGTCGGCAGCCTCGATGCCTATATCGGCGCGGTACACCGCATCCCGGTGCTGAGCGCGGAAGAGGAACACGATCTGGCCGTGCGCTACCGCGACGAGGAAGACCTCGAAGCGGCGCGCAAGCTGGTGATGTCGCACCTGCGTTTCGTGGTGCACGTGGCGCGCGGTTACAACGGTTACGGCCTGCAGATGGGCGACCTGATCCAGGAAGGCAATATCGGCCTGATGAAAGCCGTGAAGCGCTTCGATCCGGATCAGGGCGTGCGTCTGGTCAGCTTCGCCGTGCACTGGATCCGCGCCGAAATGCATGAGTTCATCCTGCGCAACTGGCGTATCGTGAAAGTGGCCACGACCAAGGCACAGCGCAAGTTGTTCTTCAACCTGCGCAAATCGAAGAAACGTCTGGGCTGGTTGAATGCCGAGGAAGTGCGCACGGTGGCCAAGGACCTCGGCGTGCCGGAAGCAACCGTGCGCGAAATGGAGTCGCGCCTGTCCGGCCGCGACATCGGTTTCGACGCGCCCGCCGACGAGGACGACGACCACGCACCGCCTGCGCCGGTGGCATATCTCGAAGATCACGGCGCCGATCCGTATCTCTCGGTGGCCGAGGCCGACGAGGAAGCCGATCACCTCGGCACGCTCGAGCGCGCGCTGGCTAAGCTGGACGAGCGCACGCAGGACATCATCCGCAGGCGCTGGCTGGCCGACGACAAGGCCACGCTGCAGGAACTAGCCGACGATTACGGCGTCTCCGCCGAGCGCATCCGCCAGCTCGAATCGAACGCGATGAAGAAGATGCGGACGGTGTTCGAGGCGTAAAAGCCGGGAATCAGAATGGAGAATCGGAAGAGCCGCAGTGATGCGGCTCTTCTGCTTTTTCGGTGGTTGAAAGCTTCGAATTGACAACAGCAGCTCCGCTTCGCTTTTTTCTGCGGTCGAAAGTTCCTGAATCGGGGGGCGGCAGCCCCGCTTCGCTTTTCCGATTCCCCATTTCCGATTCTCGATTCCCGTCAGTAAACATCTACGGGATCGACATCCAGCGACCAGCGCAGGCCATGCGGTTGCGGCAACTCGTGCAAGCGCGGCAGCCATTCCGAAAGCGCATGTCGCAATGGCGGGCGCTGTGTGGATTCGATCCACAACTGCGCGCGATGGCGACCAGCGCGGAGCGGCATCGGCGCGGGCAGCGGCCCGTTGAGCCGCACAGCGTCTCTTGGCCGGAATGCGGCGCGCGCGTTTTCGACGAACGTATCCAGCGCCGCGCGATCTTTCGCTTCCGCCCGCAGCAAGGCGAGATGCGAATACGGCGGCAATTCCGATGCGCGGCGTTCGTCCAGCAATTCCTCGGCCGCTGCCGGATAGCCGCCGCTCAAGAGCGTCGTCAACAACGGATGTTGCGGTTCGTGCGTTTGCAACCAGACTTCGCCGGGCTTGTCCGCACGGCCGGCACGGCCGGCGACCTGCACGACCAGTTGCGCCAGTTTTTCGCCCGCGTGGAAATCCACGCTGTGCAACCCTTCATCCACGCCGACGATCGCGACGGTGGTGAGATTCGGCAAATCGTGGCCCTTCGCCAGCATCTGCGTGCCGACCAGAATCGCCGGTTTGCCATCCGCAAGTTTGTCCAGCAATTTTTCGAAGGCGTCGCGGCGTCGCGTGCTCTCGCGATCCACGCGCAGCACGGGTATGGCCGGATAGCGCGCTTGCAGCGCTTCTTCCAGACGCTCGGTGCCGTGGCCCTGCGGAGTGAGCGCCTGCGTGCCGCAGTTGGGGCAGTGCTGCGGCCACGCTTGCGCGTAACCGCAATGGTGGCAAAGCAGACGCGCACGGCCGCGATGCACGGTCAGCGGCCGTTCGCAGCGCGGACAACGCGCGTGCCAGCCGCATGCATGACACAGCAGCACCGACGCGTAGCCGCGACGGTTCTTGAAAACCAGCGCCTGTTCGCCACGCGCGATGCAATCGTCCAGTGCGGCGAGCAACGCCGGCGAAAGACCGTGCTGCAATTTCAAGCCGCGCAGATCCAGCACGTGCACGGGCGAGGCCGCCCGCGCGTGTACACGCGAGCGCAAGCGTACATGCGTGTAGCGTCCGGCCTGCACGTTGGCGAGCGTTTCCAGCGAAGGCGTGGCGCTGCCCAACACGATCCGGATGTCCAGCGCTTGCGCGCGCATCAGCGCGAAATCGCGCGCGTGGTAGCGGAAACCTCCTTCCTGTTGTTTGTACGAGGTGTCATGTTCCTCGTCGATCACGATCAGCCCCGCTTTCGGCAGCGGCGCGAATGCGGCCGAGCGCGTGCCCAGCACGATCGCGGCCTCGCCGTGCAATGCCGCGAGCCACGCACGCGCACGATCGCCTTCGGCGAGATTGGAATGCACCACCGCGATCGGCGCATCGAAGCGTACGCGCAGACGGCGCAGCATCTGCGGAATCAGGCCGATTTCAGGCACAAGTACGAGGCTCTGCTTGCCGGCTTGCAGCGCGCGTTCGATCAGCTCCAGATAGATCTCGGTCTTGCCGCTGCCGGTGACGCCTTCTAGCAGCCAGGGTCGGAAACCCTCGCTCGATGCGAGAATTTCATCGGTGGCCGTGCGCTGTTCTTCCGTCAACGGATGCGCGCCCGGTTTGCAGCGCCATTCGTCTTGCGCCGACAGCACGATCGCTTCGATCAAATGGGCATCGCGCAATCGCTGCGCCGCCGCGCGCCAACTCGGCAGCGGCGCATCCAGTTCGCTCGCGCGCAGTGGCGCTTCTGACAGTGCGCGCAACAATTCCGCGGACGAACCGCGCCGGCTGCGCGCGTCCAGCGCGCTGCGGCCTGCGACCGTCAGCGACCACGCTTCGTCCTCGTCGCGCGGGAAAGGTTTGTCTTGGCGCAGCCATCCGGGCAGGGCACCGAACAGCACCTCGCCGATCGCGCCGCACCAATAGTCGGCGGCGCGCAACAAGCTGCTCAACAATTCGGGCGTGAACAGCGGCGCCTGGTCGAGCACGCTCAACACGGGTTTCAATTGCTCGCGCGGCCATTCGGAATGTTCCGTCGTGCCGATCGCGATCCCGATGCGCTGCGATCTGCCGAACGGCACTTCGACGCGAGCGCCCGGTAACGGAACAGAACCGTCCTGCGGCAACAGATAGTCGAATGTACGCGGCAAGGGAACGGGCAATGCCACGCGCAGGATTTTGCGCGCGTTGTTCACGCGTCTTCCTTGGTGCGCGAGTTGCGCGCGATTGTTGGCGCATGTGGCAGGAAGGGTCCGCAAGTAGGCGCCGTTGCAAAAATTTCCCGCTTATCCACAATCCGTGTGGATAACGCTGTGGAAGCGTGTGCGCACAAGCTTCCGGAAGGGGCGCCCGCACGAGCCCCGCGACGTCTTGGCGAAATTTTCACCACGTGCAAATAGCGCTTCGCGATCAACGAGATAGTGTTTCGATACAGGTGACGCATTCCCGCGTCCTGCGTCCCGGGCGAGTCTGCCTGCTCCGCCTTTGACGCTGTGCACAACCGCACTGCGCGGCCCGCGTCCCGTCTTCATTCCAGCGGTTTCAACAACCCGCGCGTCGCGCGTACCTGCGCGCCGAAACGGGCTCCGGCACCGCGCATGCGCGGCGCGTGCTCGCGGAGATAGCTTTCGAAAGCCTCCCGATCCCGAAGTCGATAGTGCACGCTGTAGGCCTTGCCATCCGTGGTCGGCGGCGGCTCCAACCGCTCAAAAATGTGCGCGCCCTCGAAACCGGGCAGCGCCAGCATTTCGCGTACATGCGCGCGCAACCACAGCAGGTACTCCGGCGCAATGGCCGCGTCCACCGCTAGGTCCACGACATAGACGATCATGTTCGCGCCATGCTCAACACGAACGCGAACGCGATGGCGAAGCTCAGCAGCACGGTGTAGCAGATACCCACGCACCAATATTTCAGGGTGGTGAGGATCCACCCCTGCATGTATACCCGCTTCTGCATCAGATACAGGTAAAGAAACAGCCAGATCCACGCCGCGGCGGTCAGCAGGTCGGCGGGCACGTCGAGCCACGCGGACGATGACAAACTTTTCAAAGCGGCCAGCGCAAACAGCACCAGCAGCGAAAGAAAGATGAAGGCGTGGCTGTGCAGGGCCACGATCAGGTGTTCCATGTACAACCTGCGCTTGAAAATGTAGAACACCTTCAGGATCACCGCGAACAACGGCAGCAGCACGAACATCGTCTGCGGCAGCAGCGAGAACACGCCCGCGAACATGCGCAGTCCGAGCTCACGCCGCTGCTCAGGGGTCCCGTTTTTCAGCGCCAGCAGGTTGTCGTGCATGCGCAGCTCGGCGGCGGCGAGCCACGTGTTCGCGAAACCGGGCAGCCACGCGAAGTGCGCCGGATGATGCGCGGGGTCCCAGATCGAATCGTTGATGTAGATGTCGTTGGGCTTTTCTTTGCCCGTCGCAGCCGTGGACGATGCACGTGCCGGGGGAGCTGCGGAGGTTCTGGCGAGCACGGTCGAAGCGGGAGCGGGCGAAGCGGCAGCGCGTGACACCTTTTTTTCTTCGCGCTCGATCTCCTTCAAACGCGCTGCGGCGGAGCGGCGCACCCCGGAACGCGCGACTTCCAGTCCCGCACGCGCGACTTGCGGGAGCGCCGGATTTGCCTCTTCCGCATCGAGCTTGCGCAACATCCGCTGTTCCTGCGCGTTCACCTCGGCGACCGTGCGCGCGTCGGCGAAAGCGCCGGACGAGGTCTGAACCTTCGGCGCGAAGTCGAGATTGTCGAAGGAAACCTGCATTACGAAGAACGCGATCAGACAGAGGAAGAACATCAGCCTGAAGGGCGTCACGTAGCGCACGCGTCGGCCGGCGAAGTACTCGCGCGACAGAAAGCCCGGCTTGAAATACAGCGCCGGCAGCGTGCGGATCACGCGCGAATCGATATTCAGCAGCGTGTCGAACACGTCGCCCAGCACGCCGGAGAGATGCCGGATCAAACCTTTTACCGGCTGACCGCACTGATAGCAGTACTCGCCGTACAGCGGCGCGCCGCAATTGGCGCAGACCGCGCCGGGCGGCGGCGGTGTAACGGATTCCGGTTTGGTTACCATGCTCCGTCAGATCTGATGGATTCCGATGCGCATTCTAGCTTTCGATCGCGCGCGCTACGCGCGCGAAACCCGCTCCACCGTGAAACTCGCGCTGCCGCTGATCGCCGGACAATTGTCCTCGATCGGTATGAACGCGGTCGACGTGGTGCTGGCCGGACACTACAACGCGCACACGCTGGCGGCGGTGGCGGTCGGCGCCAACGTCTGGCTGCTGGCGCTGGTATGCGCGATCGGCGTAATGATGGCACTGCCGCCGTCCGTCGCGCACCTGGACGGCGCCGGCGCGCGTGGCGAAATAGGCCCGCTGTTCCGGCAGGCCTTGATATTGGCGGGAACGCTGGGCGTGTTGCTGTGGTTCGGCGTGCGGCATGCCGGTCCGCTGCTGCATCTGCTGGGAGTGGATGTCGAACTGTTGCCGGACGTGCAGAAGTTCCTGCACGCCTTGAGCTGGGGCGCGCCGGCGGTGTGCTTCTACTACTCATTGCGCGGCTTGTCGGAGGGCATGAGCTGGACGCGGCCGACAATGTTCTTCGGCTTCACTGGCCTCGTCGCGCTGATCCCGCTGGGCTGGATCTTCATTTACGGCAAGATTGGATTGCCCGCGTTGGGCGCGCAAGGCAGCGGCATCGCCAACGCGATCGTGCTGTGGTTGCAAGTGTTCGCGTTCGCCACGTACGTTCGATTGTCGCCCCGCTATCGCCCACTGCATCTATTCGCGCGCTTCGAAAAACCCGACCCGCGCGCGATCTTTGGCTTGCTACGCATCGGCGTGCCGATGGGCGTGACCCTGCTGATGGAAGCGGGCATGTTCTCGATCGCGGCGCTGCTGATCAGCCGGCTCGGCACGGTGGCGGTGGCCGCGCACCAGATCGCGATCAACGTCGCCTCGATCACCTTCATGGTGCCGCTGGGTCTGGCGTTGGCGATCACGGTGCGTGTGGGCAATGCGGTCGGACGCAACGATCCACACGGCGTGCGCTACGCGGGACTCGGTGGAATTTCCTTGACGCTGGCGACGCAGTGCGTCGCATCCGCGTTGATGCTGGGGATTCCGCACCTGATCGCACGCGCGTACACCGATACACCGGCGGTGCTGGCGCTGGCGGCGCAACTGCTGATGTTGGCGGGCGCGTTCCAGTTCGCCGACGGCATCCAGGTCGCCTCGAACGGTGCACTGCGCGGCTTGAAGGACACGCGCGTGCCGATGTTCATCACCGTGCTGGCTTACTGGGGCGTCGGCATGCCGATCGGGTATTTCCTGGCCTTCCACGCCGGCTGGCGCACACCGGGCATGTGGATCGGCCTGAGCGCCGGACTGTACGCCGCAGCGATCCTGCTGCTGACGCGTTTCGCACGGCTGGCAAATCGTGAGAGTTGGAAGCGCGCGAAAACCGTCTCTGCGGCTTCGTGACGCCGAACCCAAGCTACGTTACGCTGATCATTCGTATCGAAGGACGCTCATATGGCGACGCAATCCTCCGGCGGCTTCTGGAACGGCCTGCGCGCCGTCGGCCGCGGCATCAACATCGCCCGCTTGGTGATCATCAACCTGATCTTTTTTTTCATCGTCGCGATCATCCTGATCGCGATCGGCCGCGGCGTGCCGGAAGTGGGACCGAACAGCGCGCTGGTGCTGAAACCCGACGGGCAACTGGTAGAGCAGTACAGCATCGATCCGGCCAGCCGCGCGCTGGCGAAGATGTCCGGGCAGGACGAAGGCCAGGTGCAGGTGCGCGATCTGGTCGGCGTGATCGACGCGGCCGCGCGCGACGGCAACATCAAACGCATCCTGCTGGAACCGGATCAGTTGCAGCCCGGCGGATTCGGCGCGCTGGAGGAGATCGGCGCGGCGCTGGATCGCTTCCGCGCCACCGGCAAGCAGGTGTTCGTGTGGAGCGCGGGGCTCGATCAGGGCCAGTATCTGCTGGCCGCGCACGCCGACAAGATCCTGCTCGATCCGCAGGGCGCGCTGCTGATCACCGGACTTTCCAACTACCGCAGTTATTACAAGGATCTGCTGGACAAGCTGGGCGTGCAGGCGCACCTGTTCCGCGTCGGCCAGTTCAAATCGGCGGCGGAACCCTTCATCCAGGATGCGCCTTCGCCGGCGTCGATCGAGGCGGACAAATACTGGCTGGGTGGTTTGTGGGATACGTGGCTGGCGGAAGTCGGCAAACTGCGCGGCATCGACGTGAACACGCTGCGCACCGATATCGACCGGTTTCCGCAGGAGATCCAAGCAAGCAACGGCGACACCGCGCAGCTCGCGCTGAAGATGCATCTGGTCGATCAACTGGCCACGCGCGAACAGGTCGTCAAGCTGATGCAGAAGCTGGGCGCGCCGTCGGACGACGGCAACAGCTTCCGCGGCATCGACATGGACGGCTATCTGCCGCGTACGCAAGGCCTCGAATTCGGCAAATCGACGGTGGCCGTGGTGGTGGCCGAGGGCGAGATCGCTTCCGGCAAGCAACCGCCCGGAACCATCGGCGGCGAATCCACTTCCGCGCTGATCCGAGCCGCGCGCGAAGACCGCAACGTGCGCGCGATCGTGCTGCGTGTGAACTCGCCGGGAGGCGAAGTGTATGCGGCCGAGGAAATCCGCCGCGAAGTGCAGCTCGCGCGCGAAGCCGGCAAGCCGGTGATAGTTTCGATGGGCGACGTGGCCGCGAGCGGCGGTTACTGGATCTCGATGAATGCCGATCGCATTCTCGCGGAGCCCGACACCATCACGGGTTCGATCGGCATCTTCGGCTTGTTCTTCACCGCTGCGGATGGATTGGCCAAACTCGGCATCCATACCGACGGCGTCGGCACCACGCCGATCGCCGGCGCGTTCGACATCCGGCGGCCGCTCGATCCCAACGTGGGCGCGATGATCCAGAGCGTGATCGAGAAGGGTTACCGCGATTTCGTCGGCAACGTGGCGCGCGCGCGCGGCAAGAGTTTCGCCGACATCGACGCGATCGCGCAGGGCCGCGTGTGGAGCGGCGCGCAGGCGATGCAGCGCGGGCTGGTCGATCAACTGGGCGGCCTGCATGATGCCGTCAAGCTGGCCGCGGCGCAGGCCAGGCTGGGCGAAAACTACGGCGTGCGTTACGTCGAGAAACCGCTCACGCCGTTCCAGCGGTTCCTGCTCAATTTCGGTGACGGCAACGGCGCGCGCGTGCTCTCCGCACTCGGCATCCACTTGCCGGATTTCGTCGCGCGACTGCCGAAGCTCGCGCCGGAACTGCAACTGTTGCAACACGCGCAGGCGAGCAAACCGCAGGTGTATTCGTATTGTTTTTGCGGTATTCGGGAATAGGAATAGAAGGTGCGATTGCGCAACCCAAAATTGCAGCTGTTCGCATTTGCGACACTTGTTTTATGCGAAATACAAGCGACTGCTGCAGTATCCGTTCCAGCCTTCAATCAATTTCCCGTGAAGGAACATTTTCGCGGACGCGCTGCTCGTCCAAATCTGTCTTCTCCCCGTGCACACCTCTATCGAACGGTGCTTCGAGACGCAGCGAAAAACGGTCCGAATTTTGCCGGGCACTTCATTATCGCGCTGTGGGGGTGCGGATCCGCTTGTGCCTCTTGGGCGATGATCAACGCAAGAACCGGCGCTGTATGGTTTGCACCATTTACAGTCAGCGCACCGCCTTGCAAGGATTCTCCCGCCTTCTGCAATCAATCCATAGACTTCGAACTTGATAGCAACTTAATCGTTGTGACGGGCTCACGAAATGAAACCGGAGCAGGAAGATATTTTTATAGATGGGACGACGGGCGCTTGTCTTTGATAGACAAGATAGAAGGCACGCAGAAACCCTGATCAGCTAGTGCGACTGATCATCGATGGTCGAGCTCTGCTTGGCCGCCTGATCGTCGACGATCTTCTGCACCACCTTGGCGCGGTCGCGGTCTTTCACCAGCGTACCCAGCGGCGAATTGAGGACGACGCTGGATTCCGATTGCGGCTGCGGCGAGTTGTCGGGCTGCGGTGTCTGCGGATTGCGGCAGGCGCAAAGCGCGACGATTGCAATGAGGAGCAATACACGCGTCATGGCATTCACCTCGGCCTCGAGTCTCGCGCGCGAGGCACGCGCATGCAAGCTGCGTTAAGCTCGCGGAAACCAAGGCGAGAGAGTTCGGCATGAATGCCCATCTATCCCGCTGGCGCCTGGACGGCCAGAGCGCACTGATCACCGGCGCCAGCCGCGGCATCGGTCTGGCCTGCGCGCGTGAGCTGGCCGCGCTGGGCGCGAGTCCGCTGCTGGTGGCGCGCGACGAAGCGCAATTGAACACCGCCTGCGAGGAGATCGCCGAGGATTTTCCCGACAGCGAGCCGCGCTTCTTCGCCGCCGATCTTTCCGAGAGTGAAGAACGGCTGGCCGTGTTCGACTGGATCGCCGATCTCAACGCACCGCTCTCGCTGCTGGTCAACAACGCCGGCGGCAACATCAAGAAGCAAACGCTGGATTACACCGGCGAGGATCTGCACAAGCTGCTCGAATTGAATCTGGTCGCCGCTTTCGATCTGTGCCGGCTGGCGCATCCGCAACTGGCGCAGCACGCCAACGCCGCGATCGTGAACATCGGCTCGGTTTCAGGCGCCACGCACGTGCGCACCGGTGCGCCTTACGGCATCAGCAAGGCCGCGCTGCACCAGATGACGATGAACCTCGCCTGCGACTGGGCCGAGGACGGCATCCGTGTCAATGCGGTTGCGCCCTGGTACATCCGCACGCAGCGCACCGGCCCGGCCCTGAGCGATCCGGATTATCTCGATGAAGTGCTGCAGCGCACGCCGATGGGCCGCATCGGGGAACCTGAAGAAGTCGCGGGCGCAGTCGCTTTCCTGTGCCTGCCGGCATCGAGTTACATCACCGGCAGCGTGCTCGCCGTGGATGGCGGTTTTCTGCACTACGGCTTTTAAGCGGTTGCGGAGCTACTGCGCTCGGCAGCTTGCGCGCCGGCGGTGCGAGGATCAGGCCCGGTACATGGATGTACCGCTTTGGGGCCAAGGAATCCTCATGTACTGACGTGTACACTCCGGTTCCTGCGCTCCGGCGACGCGCAACCTGCCTTCGCTCGCGACGCTCGGCAACCGCTTAAATGTTCTACGAACACTTCGAGAGTCCGATCGGGCCGCTGCTGCTGGTCGCGGACCAACACGGGTTGACTTACATTGGTCTGCCGCGACGCGGTGTCGCCCAGGAGCCGCCTGAAAACGCGCGGCACAAGCCGACGAAACTGCGCGCCGCGCAAAAACAGTTCGAGGAATATTTCGCGGGCACGCGGCAGGTGTTCGAGCTGCCCTTGCATCCACACGGCACGCCTTTCCAGCTCGAAGTCTGGGGCGCGCTGTTGAGCATTCCCTACGGCGAGACCACAAGCTATGCGCAGGTCGCGCGGCGCATCCGGCGGCCCAATGCGGTGCGCGCGGTCGGCGCGGCCAACGGCGCCAATCCGCTGTCGATTATCGTGCCGTGCCATCGCGTGATCGGTTCCGACGGCGAACTCGTCGGTTACGGCGGCGGCCTGCCGGCCAAGCGATGGCTGCTGGCTCACGAGCGCCGGCACGCGCCGCGCGCGGCACTGGTGCTGGAGCCCTAGCAGCCCTTCAACTGTGCGTTCAACTCGTCCTCGCGCTGCTGGAACGGCGCTTTCTCGCTCGGAAATGCCATGCGCAACTTTTCGTGATTGGCATCGAAGCGGCGGCGCAATTCCTCGCACACCTGTGCGCGCGTCGCGGGCACGCACTGATCCTGCACTTCGACATAGGCATTGGCGATCAAAGGACCGCCGCGCACCGGCGGCTTGCGCGCTTCTTCCGGAGCGGACATGCCCAATCGGTCGGGATAGCCATAAGCGCGATCGAGGCTCTGGCCCGGGTAACCCTCCGCGCCCAGCGGCACGGCATAAGGCCCGGGCAACGTATCGCTCAGATATTTGCGTTGTCCGTCGTAGCGCGTGCAGGCGTACATCACCGGCAGCGGCGCGGGTGGTGGCGGTTGGTACGCTGGCGCAGCGCTCGCGCTGGCTGCCGGCGCTGCGGCTGACGCCGGGGGTTGCGGGATCGAGGAAACGATCGGTGCGTCTTGCAGCGACACCGTGCTCTGCTTCTGGTTTGCGGGACAAGGCTTGTCCTGATAACTGATCGCACCGTCGCGCGCGACGCAGCGATACACCTGCACCGCCTGTGCCGCAGGCGCAAACAGCAGCACGACGAACAGCCCGCGTGTGAAACGGATCATGCTCAACATCGTACGCCCGTCGCAGTGTCGCGACATGAATTTCCTGACGCATGCCGTCGACTGATGGAGCCACTACACTCGCCGGTTCCGGGGAAGGGAGATTCCCATGCAAGGGACGTTCGCGCGCCTCGCGTGTCTGCTGGGGCTGCTGCTGGTTGCGCCGGGATCGAAGGCTTCTGCGCCGCCGCTGCGCGTCGCGCAGTTGCAAACATCGCAAGCGCTCGCGCCGCAACAGGTGGTGCACGGCGCACTCGATGGGCGATTCCAGCCGCTGCAACAGAATCTGTTGCGGGCGCCCAACGGCCGCAGCGCCTGGTATCGGCTGCAACTGCAGCACGACTGGACTGGATCATCGCCACCGCTGCTGGTGATCCATGGCGACACGCGCGCACGTGTCACGGTTTATTCGCCGCCGCATTACGCGCCGCGGCAGATCAGTCCCTACGACACCGATCTCGATCCGCGCTTCTCGCGTCACGCGCTGGTGCTGGAACTGCCGGCGGATCTGCGCGCCGATCAACCCGTCTATCTGGATACGGGCGCGCCAGGGCAGAGCCAGCCGCTGCGCGCGGACATCGTCGACTATGCAGGCTATCAGACGGGCGACCTGCGCCACGTGCGGCTCAGCACGCTGTTCGCCAGCGTGCAGGCGGCGATGCTGATGGTTATCCTGTGTTTCTGGCTGGTGCTGCGCGACCGGATGTTTCTCTACTTTCTCGCCTACATGGGCGCGCAACTGGTGTATCAGCTCGCTTCGTCCGGAGAACTGTATGCGCTGCCCGGCGCGGCCGCGTTGCTGTCGCCGATGCACTATCATCCCGGCCAGTTCGCGGCGATCGTCTCCGCGGCGCTGTCGATCAGTTTCATCATCGAATTCGCCGATCTGCCGGACTACGTGCCGCGGCTGGCGCGCGCGCTTGCGTGGATGCGCTGGCCGTATTTCGCCGCCGCGGTAATGCTCTGGATTCCGGCGCTGCAGCCGGACGCGTGGCTGCCGAACACGGTCAACCTGCTGCTGGTGGCGAGCACGCTGGTCGCGCTGTTCGCGGGGTGGCGCGCGTGGCGTTCCGGCAACCGGCAGGCCGGTTTCTTCCTGATCTCATGGGCGCCCCTGCTGGCGCTGACGCTGTTGCGCGTGGCGCAGTTGATCGGCGGCTGGCCGCTGCCGGGCTGGCTGGAATACGGATTCCCGGCGAGCATGGCGTATGCGGCGGTGGTGATCACGGTGGGCCTGGCCGACCGCACGCTGCAAGTTCGGCATGAACGCGATCAGGCACACCGCATGGCGGAGTTCGACGCGCTGACGGGAGTGCTCAACCGCGGCGCGATCCTGCGGCGCCTGCGCGATGCCTGGGACGCGGCGCGCGCGCGAGGCCAGCCGCTGGCCGTTCTGTTCCTGGACATCGATCACTTCAAACGGATCAACGACACCCGCGGACACGCCGCCGGCGACGCCTGCCTGCACGCGGTGGTCGGCGCGATCCAGGAACAACTCGGCAACGCGGACCGGCTCGGCCGTTACGGCGGCGAGGAATTCCTGGTGGTGCTGCGCGGGACCAGCGCGCGGATCGCGGAGCAGGTGGCCGAGCGCATCGTCGCCCGCGCGGCCGGCCTGCGTGTGCCGGTGGGCGATCAGCCGGTCGAATTGACGGTGAGCATCGGCGTCGCGGTGTTGCAAGCCGATACGCCTTCCGTGGAAACGCTGGTCGAATGCGCGGACACCGCGCAATATCGCGCCAAGGCATTGGGCAGAAACCGCGCGGTGATGTACCGGCGCGAGGACCTCGCGCAGGCATTGGCGGCGCCGTCCGCGTGAAACGGCATCAGGGGGACTTCGACACGGATTCAGGCGAATGCAAGCTCCGCAAGTACTGGACTTCTGGCGCGCCGCCGGCGCGCAGCGCTGGTTCACCCGCGACGCGGCGTTCGACGCCGAATGTCGGATGCGTTTTCTGGATGCGCACTACGCGGCGGCGCGGCGCGAATTCGAAAATTGGATGGACGATGCGCACAGCGCGCTGGCGCTGCTGATCCTGCTCGACCAGATTCCGCGCAACGTGTTTCGCAACAGCGCGCATGCCTACGCGACGGATCCGCTGGCTCGGCACTACGCGCGACGCGCGATCGAAGCGGGATTCGACAAATCGGTCGAGCCCGAGCTTCGTACGTTCTTCTATCTGCCCTTCGAACATTCCGAGAACCTCGCCGATCAGGAACGCGCGCTGGTGTTGTACCGCGGCATGCCCGGCGAGAACGCCGATCGCTGGGCGCGCATCCACTACGACATCATCCGCCGCTTCGGCCGTTTTCCGCATCGCAACGCCGCGTTGGGACGCGAAACCACGTCGGAAGAGCAGGCGTTTCTGGACTCGGGTGGCTTCGCGGGGTGATCAAAGCTTCAAGATTTCCGCTGCGAGCGGCGCGATCGCTTCCACCCA
>DATFCO010000164.1:0-3355 GCA_035253005.1 Rhodanobacteraceae bacterium | reverse complement strand
ATCAGATCGAAACCAGACTGGGTGACGCGGATGCCGCCCGAAACTACGCCAACCGCCTGAGCACCCAGTTCCCGGATTCGGAACAGGTGCAGACACTTTCCGGCCGTTCGCAATGAATACCGAATACCACGACGATCTGTTCTCCAACGCCAGCAAGCCCGCGCCTGCGGCGCCTGTCGAGATCCGCCTCGATGCGGACCAGGTCGCGCCGCAAGGCTCGACCCCTGCGCAGGAACTCGGTGCACGTCTGCGCGCTGCGCGCGAGGCACGAGGAATGGAGCTCGCCGCATGCAGCCAGGTTTCGCATTTGCCGGTGCGCGTGCTGCAGCGGCTGGAAGCGGGCGATTTCGGCCGTGGCGACGATTACGTGTTCGTGCGCGGTGCATTGAACAGCTATGCGCGCCTGCTGGGCGTTCCTGCTGCGGCGGTCGATTCCGCGCTGCGCGCGGTTGCGCCCACGGATCAACCGGCGCTGGTGCCGACCGGCAACGCGTTGCGCGCGCCGTGGGTACGCCGTTACGGTGCAGCGGCCACTTACATCATCCTGACCGCGATGGTCGCCGTCCCGCTCGTGTGGCTGGGTTTGCGCGGCGGGCTCGACAACCAGATCACGCGCATCGCGCCGCTGGACAGCGCGCCGCCCGCGAAAACGTCCACGCAAGTCGCCGAGGTCAAGCCGGCCGCGCGGAAACCGGCGGCGCCGCAACAGGAGCCGCCGCTGCTCGCTTCGATGACGCCGTTCTCCGCCATGCAGATGGATGCAGAGAATTCGAGTACGTCCGCCACAAATCCCGCGTCGGCCGTTTCCGCTGCGCCGGCAGGCCACGTGCTGAACTTGCGCGTCATTGCCGACAGTTGGGTCGAGGTGACGGACGCGAACGGCAAGACACTGGAATCCGGCATCCTGCATGCGGGCGATCAGCGCAGCTATCAGAGCGCCGTTCCGCTGAACGTCACCATCGGCAATGCCGATGGCGTGCAGGTGATCAGCGATGGCAAGCCGCTGTCGCTCGTGCCCTATCGCCGCGCCAACGTGGCGCGTTTCAAGGTGTTCGACGGCGCTTCAAGCGACAACTGAAGCCCGTTTGTCCTGTCACTTCGGTTATCCTTGTCCACCCGCGCTTGGCGCGGGGCGATTTTTTGCGCAGGTAAGGGCCTGTTAGCGCTGTGCCAAGTGGCCGCGCCGTCGGCCCTTTGTCTGCAGGGCAAGGAAGAACGAGGAAGGTGTATGTCGATACAGCGACGAGTGATGACGCAGCCATGCGGGCAAAGGGCCACGGCCCTTCGGGTTGCTCCGCAGCGGCCGCCATACTGCGGCGCGCGCCTTGACCATAGATGGCTATGGCGCTGCGGCGTGCACCTTGTCTGACAGCCGCTGCGGAAGCAACGCGGTTCATTTGGCACAGCGTTAACAGGCCCACAATGGCTTTCGAAGACTACGACGAGTACGAACAGAGCGAACAGGTACGCAAGTGGCTGCGCGAGAACGGCCTGTCGATCGTGATCGGCGTGGTGCTGGCGCTGGCGCTGATTTTCGGTTGGCGGCAGTGGCAGGCGCACCGCGCGGGGCATCACGCGCAGGCAGCCGAACAGTTCGCCGCGCTGCAATCCGCGCTGCTGTCCGGCAACGCCACGCAAGTTGATCAGGCCGCCGACGTGCTGGAGAAGGATTTCGCCGATACGCCCTATGCCGCTCTCGGCGCGGCGGCGCGCGCCAATCTGGCGGTGGGCGAGAACAAGCTGGAGGCCGCGCAGAAAGCGCTGCAATGGGCGATCGATCACAGTCCGACGCCGGCGCTGCATTCGATCTATCAGTTGCGGCTGGCGCGCGTGCAATTGGCTCAAAATCTTGCCAAGGACGCGCTGGGGACGCTGGAGCAAGTACCGGCCGGTGATTACGTCGCGTTGCGCCAGGAACTTCGCGGCGATGCGCTGCTCCAACTGGGGCGCGCGTCGGATGCGCGCACTGCTTACGCGCAGGCGCTGGCGGCTTTGCCGGCGAGCGCTCCGCCGGGCGAACGCCAGTCGCTGCAGATGAAGCTGGATGATCTGGCGCCGGCGAACGGCGCGCCGACGGCAACGGTTGCAACTTCCACCGGGAAGCAGGGCACATGAAGTCTCGTCATCTGATTGCGTTGTCGTTGCTGGCGCTGCTGCCCGCGTTCACCGGATGCAGCCTGATCAGCAAGATCGTTTCCGGCAAGGACAACGTGCAGCCGCCGACGGAGCTGACCGAGTTCACGCCGACCGTGCAGGTGCAGCGGTTGTGGAAAGAAAGCATCGGCAAGGGTTCCGGGCGTTCGGGCATCCGCCTGCGCCCGGCTTATGCGGACGGCAAGCTGTATGTCGCCAGCGTGGACGGCAAACTGGCGGCGCTGGACGCCAACAGCGGCAAGACGATCTGGCAGGACGACACCCGCACCCACGGCTGGTTCGGTTTCGGCAAGAAGAAGCATTATCCGGATGCGTTGTATGCAGGCGGCCCGGTGGTGAGCGGTGATCTGCTGGTGGTCGGCACGCTGGACGGCCACGTGTACGGAATGGATGCCGCTACCGGCAAGCAGCGCTGGGCGGCCGAACTTTCCGATGAAGTGGTCAGTCCGCCGGTGATCGACCAGGGTGTCGTGTACGCGCGCACCAACGACGGCCGCATCTATGCGCTGGATGCCGCGAGCGGCGCACGCAAATGGGTGAACGATCAGGCCGAGATTCCGCTGCTCAGCCTCCGCGGCAACGGGCCGCTGCTGGTCGCGCACGGCGTGGTGTTCTACGGCAGCGACGACGGCAATGTAGTGGCGTTGCGCAGCGACACGGGTAGCGCTCAATGGCAGCAGCAGATCGCCAAGGGCGAAGGCCGCAGCGACATCGAGAAGCTCGACGACTCCGACGGCTCGCTGCAACTGGAGGGCGACACGCTCTATGCCGCGGCGTATCACGGCAATCTGGTGGCGATCAACGCACCGGACGGCAAGGTCAACTGGAATCGTCCGTTCTCCAGTTATGTCGGTGTGGCGGTGGCTGGTCAGCAACTGATCGGCGTGGACGAGAATTCGCTGGTGTGGGCGTTCGATACCTCCAACGGCGCCGACATGTGGAAGCAGGACGGGTTGCAATACCGCTGGCTCACCGCGCCGGAAGTGCAGGGCCGGTACGCCGTGGTCGGCGACCTCGAAGGCTACGTGCATTGGCTGAGCCTCGCCGACGGCAAGTTCGCCGCGCGCGAGCGTCTGTCGAAGGATGCGATCCGCGCGCGCCCGCTGGTGGTCGGCGACACCGTGTTCGTGGAAGACGTGGACGGCACGATCGGCGCTTACCGGGTTGCCGGTTCGCAGTAAGCCGATCGTGGCGACAGGGA
>DATFCO010000163.1:0-18836 GCA_035253005.1 Rhodanobacteraceae bacterium | reverse complement strand
GTTAGCATCCGTCACTGCCGAGGGTTTAGTGGCGGCTCTGGCGTTTTCCAGGGCGGAGCACTTGTCCCGAAACTGTGTCACATCTGACGTTGGAGAGTGTAATGAAACTTGACCGCAACGAGCTTTCCAAGGCCGTGCGCACGGCTCTTTCGATGAGTGCCGTAGCCGCCGTGGGCGCGGTGGGAACTGCCTACGCACAAGACCAGAATGCCGCTCAAGGCAATCAACAGCCGCAAACCCTGCAGACCATCGTGGTCACGGGTTCGCACATCCGCCGCGTTGACCTGGAGACGGCCAACCCGGTCGTCACCGTGGATGCCGCGGAAATCCAGAAGGCGGGCGCGGTCACCGTCGGTGATCTGATCCAGCAATTGCCGGCCGTGACGGGTTCACCGCAGAACACCCGCGTCAACAACGGTGGTGGTTCGGGCGGCACCTTCGCTAACTTGCGTGGCTTGGGCACCGGCCGCACGCTGGTGCTGGTAGACGGCCACCGCGTACTGGACAACGACTTGAACCGCATTCCGACCGAAATGATCGAGCGAGTCGAAGTACTGACGGACGGCGGTGCGGTGACCTATGGTACCGACGCGATTGGTGGCGTCATCAACTTCATCCTGAAGAAGAACTATCAGGGTGCACAGTTCACGGCCGATTACGGCATCTCCGATCGGGACGACGCACAGCGCCGCGGCGCCAGCTTCATCTTCGGCCAGACATCGGACAAGGGCAGCATCCTGGCTGGCGTGGACTACAACAAGTTCGATCCGGTGTTCGCCGGCAACCGCAACTTCTCGAAAGATGCGCTGTACATGTACTACGGCAACATCTACGCGTTCGGTTCCAGCCGCACGCCGCAGGCGCATCCTTACCTCACGACCAGCGTCGTCGATTCGACCAAAGTCAGCCATCCAGTTTCTACCGGAAGTCCGCTGGACGCCTGCGGCAGCGCCATCGCCATTCCTGGCCCGGGTAACACGCAGGCCGGTTACAGCTGCTATACCGGGTCGGACGCGTACAACTACCAGACGCTCAATTTCGATCTTACGCCGCAGGAGCGCACCAACGCGTTCTTCAGGGGTGAGTATCAATTGACCGACAACATCCGCGCTTACATGGATGTGTTCCACAACAAGACGACGTCCGAGTCCGCGATCGCGCCGTTGCCGTTCGATGCGAACTCCGACTTGGTGACGATCTCCAAATACAGCATGTACAACCCCTTCGGCGTGGACTTCGGACCGCCGACGGACGCGAACGCGGTCACCGTCACCAACGCGAACGGCGGCACCGAAACGATCAACGCCCAGTACAACTTCCGCACTCGCTTCACCGGCGCCGGACAGCGCAAGGGCGAATTCGGTCGCAACTCTGATCAGGCCATCATCGGCTTAGGCGGCGCGTTCGGTCAGTCGAATTGGCAGTGGGACTTGAACTACAACTACGGCCACTTCAGTACGATCGTGAAAACCGTTGGTGACTTGGTGTACAACCAGGCGTTCCGCAACGCCGTTGGCCCGTCCGAGTTGATCAATGGTGTTCCGACCTGCGTGACCTTGGGCCCGACCGGTACGCTTGCCGGTGCCACGCCAATCGATGGCTGCACGCCATACGACATCTTCGATCAATCCAACCCTGCGCAGGCCGCGATCCTGGCTCCTTATCAGGCGGTTTTCTTCAGCAATACCCTGATCACGGATCGCACTTACAATGCGAGCGTAAACGGTACGTTGGCGACCCTGCCGGCGGGGGACATGCAGTTGGCGGCCGGTGTGGATTACCGCAAGCTGCATCAGAACACCGAAGTCGACTACCTGACGCAGATCGATCAGGATCCCAACAGCCCAGGCTTCGGCGGCTGCCAGGCGCCGCAATCGGCCTGTACGTCGGCACTGGAGGGTGGTTACACCACGAAGGAAGCCTATGCCGAGCTGTACATCCCGATCCTGAAGGATATGCCGTTCTTCCGTTCTTTGAACGTGACGTTGGGCGACCGCTACTCGAAGTACTCGCTGGCGGGCAGCACCAACAACACCAAGATCGCGGTGGAATGGCGGCCGATCGACGACCTGCTGCTGCGTGGCACCGTGCAGGACGTGTTCCGCGCGCCTACCATTGGCCAGTTGTTCACGCCGCCGACCGGCAATGCGCCAACCTTCAACGATCCCTGCATCGGTCTGACCGCGTCCGAACTCGCGGCGCATTCCAATGCCTGCCAGAACGTGGCACCGGGCGCCACGTTCCAGCAATTGCAAGGCGGTTTGGCGCAGACCACCGGCGTGATCTCGGGTTCTGTGTTCGCGGGCTATCCTCTGAAGCCTGAGTTCGGGAAATCGTTCGACTGGGGCTTCGTGTATGACCCGCACTTCATTCCGGGACTGTCGGTTCAGGCGGACTTGTGGCGTGTGTATCTGAATGACACCATCACCACGATTGGTGCCCAGACCGCGGCGAATCTGTGCTTCTCCAACAACAGCAGCCCCTTCTGTTCGTACATCCATCGTCAAGGCAATGGTGTGGTGCACTACATCGACCAGCCCACGGTCAACTTGGGCCGGCTGGACACGAGGGGTGTGGATGCCCAGCTCTCCTATCGCATTCCGCAGATGGGCTGGCTGCCGGGTCAGTTCACGGCTTGGGTGCAGGGCACGTATCTGGCCGAGTTCACCAACGACGAGGCGCCAGGCACGGTGGGCGACCAGGTCGCGCACGTCGCCGGTCACTTCTACAAGGACTTCGGTTCGTTCCCGCGCGTGCGCGGCAACGTCGGCCTGAACTGGAATCTTGGGCCGTGGGAAGCTTCCTGGCGCACCCAGTACATCGGTCACGAGCAGGTGGGCAGTTGGAATCCTGCCGAGAACGAGAACGGCGAGAGCGGTTCGATGCTCTTCTCCTTCCGGGTACCGACCATCGTCTACAACTACCTGGAAGTCGGCTACACGGTCGAGCCGATCAACACCAAGATCCAGTTTGGTGTCGACAACGTCTTCGACAAGCAGCCGCCGATCTTCACCCAGTCCAACACGCTCAATGGCGATACCGACGTGAACACCTACGACACGATCGGCCGCTTCTACTGGGCGCGCGCGACGGTCAAGTTCTGATCCAGGCAAGCAAGCAGTACACTCACGCCGCGCGGTGCAAACCGCGCGGCTTTTTTTTGGCGGGGTCGTGGAATGCAACAGCCGTCATCGTCCGATTTTTCTCCACAGCAGGCCGCACGGGCCTATGAACAAGGACGCATAGCGGAAGCCGAACGCATCGCAGGAGAGGTGCTGGCGCGCGCGTATTCCGAGCCGCTTGCACGCAATGTGCTGGGACTTTGCCTGCTGGCGCGCGGCCGTGGGCGCGAAGCGATCGAACAGTTTGCCGAACTCACGCGGCAGCACCCGGGCGAACCTTTGTACTGGAACAATCTCGGCATCGCCTTGCGCGACTCGGGCCGGTATCAGCACGCGCAGCAAGCCTACGAAACCGCGGTGCGACTGCAACCGGACAACCCGCGGTTTCTCGTCAACCTCGCTTATCTGTTCGTCGAGTTGAAACGTGTGGTGCGTGCAAAGGAGTTGCTGTGGCGGGTCTTCCAGCTCGATCCTTCAAATTACGAAGCGCGCATCTACGGCGCGCAGATGTGCTTGGAATGCGGAGAAGAAACCAATGCGAAGCAGATTCTCGCCGACTGGTCTTCGTGGGCCGGGCATCTGAGCGGAATCCTGCGCGTGGAACTTGCGGCAGTGTTGCTGCGCACGGGCTTGGAAGCAGAAGGGGAAGCGCTGCTGCGATCCCAACTGGATGATCCGGCATCGCGCGACGCGGCGCGAGCCCGGCTGATCCTGGTGCTCGAACGGCTCAACAAGATGGAAGAAGCCCGCGACCTGCTCGCGCAATTGCCGCCCCCGGATGCCGTCCACGATGTGATCCTGCGAGGTGAATTGATCGAAGCCAATGCCGTGATGGCGGCCCGCGAAGGCAATGCGGGCGAAGCACGCGCGCTGTTGCAGCAGTTGCTCGGCCAACCCGATTCGAACCGCCGCTACGTGGACACGTGTTTCCTGCTGGCCAAGCTTTGCGACAAGCAAGGCGATTATGCGGCTTGCATGCAATATCTGCAGCGAGCGCATCAGGCGCAACTCGACATCGCCGCGCAACTGGTGCCCGAATTGATGCAGCCCAGCGCCAATCCGCTCAACATCGCAAATTTCTATGTGACGCCCGAGCAATACGCGACCTGGAAACCGGCCGCCGCGCCTTCCGCGACGGAGTCGCCCATATTCGTGCTCGGCTTTCCACGCTCGGGCACCACCATGCTGGAGCAGATGCTGGACGCGCATCCCGGCATGGCCTCGATGGACGAACGCCCGTTCGTGCAGCGCGCGATCGAGTGCATGCAGGCAATGAGATTCCAATATCCGGAGCAGCTGGGTGAACTCGACTCGGTGCAGTGCGCGATGTTGCGGGATGTCTACTGGAAGGCGGTGGCCGAAGTCGTGCAATTGCAGCCGGGACAACGCCTGGTGGACAAGAATCCGCTGACGATGCTGCGCCTGCCGCTGCTGGTGCGACTTTTCCCGAACGCCAGGATCATCTTCGTGGCACGGCATCCCTGCGATGTGGTGTTGAGCAACTACATGCAGCACTTCAATGCGCCGGCTTATATCGCGCTGTGCTCGACTCTGCCGCGCCTGGCAGCGGGTTACGCAGCGGCCATGAAGTTCTGGTTTGCGCACGTCGAACTTCTGAAACCGAATGTGTTCGAGTGGCGCTACGAGCACGTCATCGAGGATTTCGATGCCAATGTCGAACGTCTCGCTGCCTTCCTGCAACTCGAAAATGACGCGCCGCTGCGGGAATTCAGCGAACACGCCCGGCGAAAGGGCTACATCGGCACACCGAGCTACGCCCAAGTGGTGCAGCCGCTGTATGCGAGTTCAATAGGGCGGTGGAAACGGTATCGCGAATATTTCGAACCGGTTCTTCCGCTGCTCGAACCCGCCATGAGGCACTGGGGCTATGAGTCCTGATGCGTCCCCTACCCTGAAGACGCTGCGCGACTACGTGCGCTGGTACGACGACGCGCTGCCGCAGTCTCTTTGCGACAACTTGATCGCCGCCTTCTCGAACATGCCTGAGCGGCACGTCCAGCGCGCGCCGGGTTGGCGCGCGGGCCTGGACGACAGTTCATGGACCGAACTGGACATCACGCCGCTGGCCGATGACGCCCTGAAGAGTTTTTTCTTCCGCCACATCGAGCAATATCTCGCGCGATACAACTCGGAAATCGGGCTTTCCATTTCGGTGCCCAATTCATCGCGTCTTGCGGAATTCCGCATGAAACGCTATCGGCCGGACTCGGCGGAGAAGTTCCAGTTGCATTTCGACTCCATCAACGAGGTCGCGGATCGCTTTCTGGTTTTCCTCTGGTACTTGAATGGCGTGGAGCAGGGCGGCGAGACGGAGTTTCCGGATCTGGGCATCAAGGTGCCTGCGCGCACCGGCCGTTTGCTGATGTTTCCGCCGTACTGGATGTTTCAGCACTCCGGATTGCCGCCGTTGTCCGGCGACAAATACATCTTGTCGACCTACATGCTGTTTCCGAGGAGCTAATGATCGATTTCGCTGACTGATGGGCCGCTTTCGGCAAAGTCCAGTAACTCGGGAACGTATGCGGAATAGTTCCGCCAGCGCCCGACCGATCGTGAATACACCGGCTGCCGGGCTTGCCACAAGCTGGAAGTACCGATGCTCGATGCCTGTGCAGGCGCGGGCTGCGCCGACGGCAGGCCCAGCCATTGCGACGTTTCCGCCAGAATGCGATCGGGATTCGCAACGAGCGCCTCGTAATGGATTGTCCGGATCGAATGCGGATGCGCGCCGCACCATTTCGCCATCAGCCGGTCGCAGCCTCGCATTACCTCGTCGATATCGCCGAAATCGTAGGCGTAGCCGTGCAAGTCCTCCTTGAAGGATTGCATCCACAACGATAACGCGGTGTCACGCGGACTGCGCCGGCACCAGATGATTCGCGCGTGCGGAAACATCGCCAGCATCAGATCGACATACCGGAAATTCATCGGTTGCTTGTCGATGAACCAGCGCGCGTCGCCCGAATCATCCTGCCGGCTCTGGGCTCGATAGAGCGCCGCCGCTTGTTGCAGCATAGGCGCATCCGGTGCGTTCCTGAATTCCGGGAGTTGCGCCAGTTCGCCGATCCATGGCAGTTCACCGTGGTTGCGCACCCGTGGGAAACGTCCGAGCAACTCGGCCAGCAGTGTCGTGCCCGAACGCGGCATGCCGACAATGAAAACGGGAACGAAATCGTCCGTCGTGGTCGACCTGACCTCGATCGGCGATGCCGTAAGCCTCTCCTCCACATCGATCCGCCAGTCGTTGCGCGACCAGGACGTCAGACCGAGAGCGGACGCATTGCCTTGGCGGAAACAATCGGCGGCCTCCCGCCAGGCCGCGATGTCGTCGTATGCCTTGCCCAGCGCAAACATCAGGCTGGAGCGAGCTCTGCCGCTCAAATCCGGACGCTGCAGCAAGTCGCGGAACAAGTTGAAATCGAGATGCGCGGCATCCGTGTAGCGCTGGGCGTTGGCCAGTCCGTGGGGCACATGCCATTCACAGGCTTCCGGAGAATGGTTCAGCGCGAACAGACAATTTGTTCGCGCTTCCTCGAAGCGTCCGAGCTGGAGCCGCAGCATCCCCGCATAGGCGTGCAAACGCGCGTCCGTCGGTGTTGCATCGAGCGCCATCTCCGTGATCGTCGCCGCCTCCTGCTTGCGGCCGGCTTCGTCCAGCAGTTCGATCGCCTTGATCGCCAGCTCGGGATCCCGTTCGCCATGCTCGAAACATTCCCGCAGCACCTGCGCTGCGGCGTGCCCGCGCGCCTGCGAAAGCAGCAGGCGCGCGAGAGTGAACGCGCTGGAGAAGTCCTGCGGCCGTTCGTGCAGGAGTTCGCGCAGCAACGACTCGGCGGGCCCGGATCTTGTGGTTTGCTGGTATATGCCGGCGAGCAGCCGGCGCAGTTCGAAGGAACGGGGATGTTCGCCCAACGCGGCGGCCAGCAGCGATTCGGCTGCGCCGAAGTCGCCGCGCAGGACGCGGACACGCGCCTCGTCCAACCACACTTGTTCGCTCCTCGCCATCAGCCCGCGAATGCCGGCAAACCGAGAGCCCGGCGCAACGGGTCCAGCAACGCGCCGTAGCGGGATGCGCGTGCGGTGTCGCGGCGCAGCGGCTGACGCACTTGCATCGCGCTGGGCGAATGCACGTCGCGCTGCGTCCGATGGAAGTCGATGCAGGCCTGTTCGAAAGGCAGGCCGCAGAACTCCAGCAGCGCGCGAGTGCTGCGCTCGGGTTCGGCGATCAGGTGTTCGTAAACATGTTCGTGGACGTGATCGGGGTGCAGCGATTGCCAGTGCCGCACGCTGCGGTCGTAATCGCGCCAGTAGGCCGCCAAATCTTCGAAAGTACGCTGGTATTCGTTGTTCTCCAGATATTGCCGGTAGCAGGAGAAGCAGGTTTCCAGCGGATCACGCCGGCAGCAGATGATTTTCGCGCCAGGCAACATCGCGCGAATCGCGCTGATGTAATACCAATTGCCGGGCAATTTGTCGGTGAACCAGGCGCGGTGCTTCCGCCAATAAGCGGTCCGTTGGAGATAGCGCGCTCCCAAACGCCTCCAATCGTCGGCGGTCATCGTCGGCACCCACTGTGGAAAGGCCTGCTTGCGGCGGCGGGTTTCTTCGGAAAGGGTGAGGGCCAGATCGGGCAACTCGCCGGTCCCTTCCACCTGCGAGTGCGAAGCCAGTATTTGCTCGACCAACGTGGTGCCCGAACGCGGCAGCCCGACAATGAAGATCACGCCTTGGCCCAACGTGTCATCGGCAGCGTGCTGCGACGACAGTGAAAATGCCTCAAGGACCGACGACACTCCGGCGCTGAAAGCGCGCGCGTCCCACTGCCTCCTGCGCCGCGCGACGGCGTTGGCGCTCGCCAATGCCTGCAGGGATTCCGCAAACTTCTCGCGGTCGTCGAGCGCCTTGGCCAGGGCGAAACCCGTGGCGACGAGATCGACGTCTCCGGCACGAGGATCGCCGAGCGCGTGTCGCATGAGCTCGATGTCCTCATCGGAGAAGTGGAGCGTCTTCAGGTCCGCCAGTCCCCACCATGCCGCGCCGGTCCAAGGCTGCTGAGCCAGCACGCGACGGTATTCCGCGGCCGCTTCCCCGGAATGGTTTTGTCCGCGCAGCATGTCGCCGAGCAACACGCGCGCGGACATGTGCCGGGGATCCAGAGCCACCGCGCGGTTCAGCGCTTCGATCGCTTCCGCGTGGCGAACCGCGCGCGTCAGGATCACGCCGAGATTGAACCAGACGATGGCGAGATCGGGTTGCAACTCGGAAGCGCGCCGAAGCGCCGCGATGGCTGCGTCGTATTCGTAGGCTTCACCGAGAATACTGCCCAGGGTGTTGTGGTAAAGCGCGTCTTGCGGACGCAACCGGATCGCATGCTGCATCGCCGCCACGGCCGCGGTGTAATCGCCGCGCAGACTCAATACGCCGGCCTGCACGCGCAACACTTCCGGATGGACCGGAAAAGCCGCCAGCGCCGGCGCGAGGCACGCTGCCGCCTGATCAGGGCCCCCGTTTTCGATCGCGCGCGCGGCCGCCATCACCTGCTGTGCGGCGCTTGCTGTCAAGCCTTGCAGTCGCGACGTGACCATTCGCTCCTCCGCGCGTACGGCCGAGGCCGACGCGAGAGGAAATTGTGCCAGTGCGCGAAGCTCAATGCCCGCCGCGTTGGATATGCACGTCGCCGCTGAAGCTGTTGACGGTGATCGTGCCGCTGCCGGCCCCGATCTGCGTGTCCAAGTGCTCGCCGGGACCGTGCTCGCTGCTGACGGTCTTCCCGAAATCGCTGTGGAGGTCGCCGGAGAAAGTGTCGGCCTTGATCCGCGTCGAAACTTCGGCGGGGAGATTCAACCGTACGTCTCCGCTCATCGTGTCGATTTTCCAGGCCGCATCCGGCGCCACCGCGCCATCAAGTTGGATGCGCCCGGAGACCGTGCCGAGATTCACCTTGTCCATCGAACCGGCTCGCAACAGCACGGCACCGGAAACCGTCTGCACATTGGCATTCCCGCTCAACGTTGCGGCTTGTACGTCGCCGGAAACGGTCTGCGCGTCGAAGCTGCGCGCGGAGCCGGAAAGATCGACATCGCCGCTGACACTGTCCACTTTCACCCCACCGGCGCGCACGCCGAGGTGCGCGCGCCCGCTGACGCTGCCGACAGTGATGCTGCGGCCGTCCAAACCATCGATGTCCACCGGCGCGCTGACCACATGGACTTCCAGCACCGCGGCGTGCGGCACGTGCACGTCCAGCGAAGTCGGACCCATGTCGTCGCTGTTGCCGAACCAGCCGGAACCGCCGGAACTTTCCACCTTGATTTCCAGTGCGCGCGTATCGCCCGTGATTTGCAACGGCTTGGCGCCGCTGCCGAGTGTGCCGTCCACCTGCACGCGATTCTGGTTCCAGCCGGTGACGCGCACGTCGCCCTTGACGTTGCGGATGACTACCCTCGCGTCGGGTCCTGCGTCGTGACTGAGGTGGATGGGCGTATCGGCGCGTGCGGCAAATGCCACGCTCAGCAGCGCGATGGCTCCGAAAAAGCGCCGGGAAATCGCGAAGTTCTTGTGCCTCATGGTCGTGTCCTCAGCCCGCCTCGTGCTCGAGCCTTTGCAAGTGCGACTGTTGCCGTTCGGTTCGTTCCAGCAGTTGCTGCAGATAGTCCGCGTGCGGCGCGATCGCCAGCGCTTGCTTCAATTCGCCCTGCGCAGCGTGCAGCTCCACCGCCGCGCCACGCAGGCGCGGATCCGCCGGCTTCCAGCGCCCACCGGGCGCATCGTTTGCGGCAATGAATGCATTGGACTGCACAGCGGACACGGGCGCGCGATCGGCGTGCATCATGCGCGTGCCGATCACGCCGGCCAGTACCGCGACACCGGCGAACGAAGCGGCCATCGCGAACCATTGGAATCGCTGGCGCGACGCGCGCGGCTGCGATTCGATGCGCGCGGCGATCTGCGGCCAGAGATCGCGCGCCGGTTCCACCGGTTGCGACAATGCGCGCAGCTTCTGCCGATCCTCAAAGTGCAGATTCATTTCGGACTCCCAGCGCACGCCGCAGCAGCCGGCGCGCGCGATGCAATTGTGCCTTGGACGATCCGACCGCCATGGCGAGCTCGGAGGCGATCTCCTCGTGCTTCCAGCCTTCGACGTCGTGCAGGACCAACACCGCGCGCGTGCGCGGCGACAATCCGGCGACCGCGCGCTCCAGCTCCTCGCGTTCGGCCGGACAGAACGGCGATGCGCCGGATTCCGGCGCGATGTCTTCTTCCACGCCTTGTTCGACTGGATCGTTTTTCTGCGCGCGCAGATCCATCAATGCGGTATTGACGGCCAGACGGTACAGCCAGGTGCCGAACGCGCTCTCGAAGCGAAAGCCCGGCAGTTTCTGCCAGGCGCGCACGAAAGCTTCCTGCGTCAATTCTTCCGCTCGCGCGTGGCGGCCGCCGACCAGGCGCAGGATCGCGCCATGCACCCGGCCCGCGTGACGCCGATACAGCGTTTCGAACGCGCGCGTGTCTCCGCTGGCCGCCGCCCGCGCCAGCGGCGCGTCATCGGATCCGAGAGGCACCACGTCCGCTAGGGGCGCGCTGTGCGCTGGTTCCATGAGCATTCCGGTGGCAAGGCAGGCGGCATCCATTTGACTGATTGGATGCAAGCTTGCCGTGAAAGGTTGAACCCCTCAACGAGCTTGTCCTGCGCCGCCGCTGCAGCGTTTCGCGGTTCGATCCGCACCGGTACACTTCCACGATTCACTGCCGTCGAACGGTGCCGCAACGATGAACGAACCGCCGAAGGCGTATTGGGGCAGCTACACCTTCCAGCCCGGAGAGGCCGATCAGCTCGACCGGCGGCCGGACGTCGTTTCGATATCGCGCGGTGAATTGTTCCTTGCCACCTGCTGCGACATCCTGCGCAACGGCCACGGCTTTGTCGCGGCCACGAACGCCGGCACCCCCAGCGATGTCCACGGACGCTGGATTCCGCTGTTCACCTACCCCTGCATCGAATACATCCGTCAGTTCGATCTCGCGCAGAAGCGGATATTCGAATGGGGCAGCGGCGCTTCGACCCTTTACTGGATGGACAGGGCCCAATCCGTGGTGAGCGTGGAAAACAATCCGCAGTGGTTCGAGCGCGTTTCCCAGATGAAAAACGATCGGGTGCAGCTCATCCTCGACGAATCCGATGGCTTCCCCTTCGAGATCCGCAAACACGACGGGTTGTTCGACGTAATCGTGGTGGACGGCTATGGCTACCGGTATGACTGTGCGATCGAGGCCATCAAGAAGCTCGCTCCGGGCGGGATGATCATTCTGGACAATTCCGATTGGCACCCGATGACCGCGGGAGCGTTGAAAAAATCAGGATTGATCCAGGTGGATTTTTCCGGATTCAAGGTCACCGAAAGCCATACCTCGACGACTTCCGTGTTCCTGCACCGGGAATTCGACTTTCCCACCATCGATCCGATCCAGCCATCGTATTGCGTCGGGGCCAAACGCTGGCTTTCCGGTTGGGACCGCCCGTACTCGGCACAGCCGCCTGAGCCTCGTCCGAAATGACCTGCGCGGAAGCATTCCGCGGCGATGAAGGATTCCGACTCTGGATCGTCAGAGCGTCGCTGCTTTCTTTTGCGGCAGAGACGATTCGTTCACGTCCTCGAGCGCTGTCCTTTCGTTCTTCAGTTCGTCGCGCAAACCTTGCGCAAGGCGTTCGCCGTAGCCGTCAAGATATTCGCCGATCGCCTGCAGCTCCGCGCGCCAGCCTTCGGCCTCGAAAGCCAACAGGGTATCCAGCGCGCCGTCGGCCAAATGCAGGCCCTCGGTGTTCAGATCTTCCGCGTTGGGCAGCAGGCCGATTGGCGTCTTCACCGCGCCGACTTCGCCGGCCACGCGCTTCAGCATCCACTCCAGCACTCGCAGGTTGTCGCCGAAGCCCGGCCACAGGAACTTGCCGTTCGCGCCCTTGCGGAACCAGTTGACGTGGAAGATCTTCGGCAATTGCGCATTCGGCTGATCGAACGAAAGCCAATGCGCGAAATAATCGCCGTAGTTGTAACCGCAGAAGGGTTTCATCGCCATCGGATCGCGACGGACCACGCCGACCTTGCCGGCTGCGGCGGCGGTGGTTTCCGAAGCCATGCCGGCGCCGACCAGCACGCCGTGCGTCCAGTCGCGCGCCTCGAAAACCAGCGGCACCAATGATTCGCGCCGGCCGCCGAACACGATCGCGCTGATCGGCACGCCTTCGGGGTTTTCCGCTTCCGGCGACCAGCTCGGACACTGCGTGGCGCGCACGGTGAAGCGCGAATTCGGATGCGCGGCAGGACCGTTCGCGGGATCGCTGCCGTAGTTCGTGATGTCGCGGCCTTGCCAATCCTTCACCGGCTTGCGGTCGTCCAGGCCTTCCCACCACGGATCGTTGTCGGCGGTAACCGCGACGTTGGTGAAGAGTGCATCGTGGTCGAGCATCTTCACCGCGTTGGGATTGGTCTTGTTGGAGGTGCCGGGTGCGACGCCGAAATAACCCGCTTCCGGATTGATCGCGTACAGCCTTCCATCCTTGCCGGGCGTCATCCAGCATATGTCGTCGCCCACGGTCCAGATTTTCCAGCCTTCGCGGCGATAGCCCTCCGGCGGAATCAGCATCGCGAGGTTGGTCTTGCCGCAGGCGGACGGAAACGCCGCGGCGATGTAATGGATTTCGCCGCGCGGGTTCTCGATGCCGACGATCAGCATGTGCTCGGCCAGCCAGCCTTCCGAACGCGCCTGGAAACTGGCGATGCGCAATGCGTGGCACTTCTTGCCGAGCAGCGCATTGCCGCCGTAGCCGGAGCCGTATGACTTGATCGAAAGTTCTTCCGGGAAATGCATGATCCAGCGATTTTCTGGATCGAGCGTGCCGATGGAATGCTGGCCCTTCACGAAGCGGCCCTCGCGTTCGATGCGCTCCAACGCCGCGGTGCCCATGCGCGTCATGAGCCGCATGTTGGCCACGACGTAGGGCGAGTCGGTGATCTCCACGCCGCAACGCGCATAGGGCGAACCCAATGGGCCCATGCAATAGGGAATCACGTACATCGTGCGGCCCTGCATGCAGCCGTCGAACAGCGCATCGATCTTCTTGTGCGCTTCGGCCGGCGCCATCCAGTGATTGTTGGGACCGGCGTCGATCTCGTTCTTGGTGCAGATCAGCGTGACCTTTTCCACGCGGGCGACGTCGCGCGGATCGGAGCGGTGCAGATAGCAGCTTGGATGCGTGTGTTGATTCAGTTCGAGCAGGTCGCCGCTTTTCAGCATCAGCGCCGTCAACGCCTTCGATTCCGCTTCGGAGCCATCGCACCAATGCACCCGTTCGGGACGGGTGCGCGCGGCGACCTCGTCTACCCATCGGTTCAATGCGTCCAGCTTGCTCGGCATGTCGTGCTCTTCCCGGAGGCACAAAAAAGCACGGTAATCCGGGCCGGAGGCGAATGCAAGAAAGCGCGGTTCATGCAGCTTTCCGGGCTGCGCGGCGCTCAGATGTTGCTACGCATCATGCAGAACCGTTGCGCTCGACCAGCGTATCGATCACGTGCTCGACATACGCATCGAACTGCTCGCGCGAGAGCGGCGGCAGATCGGGAATCAGGTTCAACTGCAGGAATCCGGCGTAGGCCGCATAGGCCAGTCGCGCGCGGTGTGCGGCTTCGTCGGGAGGCATGCCGGCTTCGCTATAGGCCTGCCGCAGAAATTCCATTCGCCGTTGCGATACACGGCTCATTACTTCGGCCACCGAAGGCTGGTCGATCGCCTGCAACATCGCGGCGTAGGCCCGGTGCGGCTGCACTTCGCGCGCGACCCACAGAAACAACTCGCGCAAGCGCGCGCGCGGATCGACGATCGGTGCGATGCGGGTCGACAACTCGCGCTCGTCGCGCGCTTCCCATCGCAGCAAAGCCGCCTTCAGCAAGGCTTCGCGGGTCGGGAAGTGCCAGTAGAAGCTGCCCTTGGTCACTCCCAACCGGCGCGCCAGCGCTTCCACCGCCAGCGCGTTCACGCCCTGCTCGGCGATCATAACCAGGGCGCCGTTCTCCCAATCCTCGGCGCTGAGGCGGCTGCGTTCATTTTGCAGAGGCATGGACGACACGCAAATTTCCCCTTGATGAAGGAACGCAATGCGAGCCTTATGCCAGCCCGCAGTGACGGGATACGCGACGAACTGCTAAAATAGACCGTACGTATGCGTATGGTAGACGCCCTTTCATCGAATTTGAGACTTGCTCCGCCAGAAACGTCCTTGGCGATCGAATCGCGTGGGCCATCCGATGCGCCGGCGCTGCTGTTCGTGCACGGTTTCGGTCAGACCCGACACGCCTGGCGACGCAGCGCGGAAAAGCTGGCGGAAGCGGGCTTTCGCACGCTCACCTTCGATCTGCGCGGACATGGCGACAGCTCACGCACGGCGGATGGGCACTACGAATTGCAGCAATTCCTGGATGACCTGCTCGACGTTTCGCGATCGCTGCCAGAACCGCCGATGCTGATCGGCGCCTCGATGGGCGGACTGCTGGGTCTGGCGCTGGCCGGTGAAACGACTCCGCCGCCGTTTCGTGCGCTGGTGCTGGTGGACATCACGCCGCGCTGGGAATCGGCAGGGGTTGCGCGCATGCTCGGCTTCATGCGCGCGCACCCGGACGGATTTGCGGATTATTCCGAGGCGATCGCGGCAATCGCGAAATACCTGCCGCACCGCACGCGCGCCAAACGGCAGCACGAACTGGAACCGCTGTTGCGACGTGGCGCAGACGGGCGGTTGCGCTGGCATTGGGATCCAGCGCTGCTCGACACCATCGCGCACGAAGGCGAGCGGCACCAGCCGCGGCTGCTGGCGGCTGCGCGCGAGATCGATGTTCCGGTACTGCTGCTGTCCGGCGGTCGTTCCGATGTGGTTTCGCGCGAGACGATCGCCGAGTTCATGCAACTGTTGCCGCACGCGCGACACTCGGAAATCCCGCAAGCCACGCACATGCTGGCCGGCGATGACAACGACGCGTTCACCGCTGCGATCGAAGAGTTCATCAGCTCGCTGCCGGACGACAGTACAACGAGGAAAGCCTCATGCACGTGATCCTGATTCTGATCGCAGCACTGATCGTCACCGTCGCCTGCGCGTATTTCCGCAGCCGCTTGTGGCTGTGGACGCTGCTGACGATCGTGGCGATTCTCGGCGTCGGTTACGGATTTCACGCAGCTCGGGCGGCCTGGATCGTGTTCGCCGTCTTCATCGTCCTCTTCGCGCTGCCGTTGAACGTGCTGCCGTTGCGCCGCGCGCTGTTTTCGGAGCCTCTGCTGAAAATCTTCCGCCGCGTGCTGCCGAAGTTGTCGGAAACCGAACAGGTCGCGCTGGACGCCGGCACGGTCGGTTTCGAGGGCGAGTTGTTCGCGGGTAAACCCGATTGGTCCAAGCTGCTTTCGCAACCCAAACCGCAACTCTCGGCCGAAGAACAAGCGTTCATGGACGGCCCTTGTGAACAATTGTGTCGCATGGTGGACGACTGGCAGATCACGCACGAACTGGCCGATCTCCCGCCGGAAGTGTGGGAATTCGTCAAGCGCGAGAAATTCTTCGGCATGATCATCCCGAAGCGCTACGGCGGCCTGGAGTTTTCCGCGCTGGCGCATTCGGCGGTCTTGCAGAAGCTCTCCAGCATTTCCACGACGCTGGCTTCCACCGTGTCGGTGCCGAATTCGCTGGGACCCGCTGAATTGCTGCTGCGCTACGGCAGCGAGGAGCAGAAGAATTTTTATCTGCCGCGTCTCGCCGATGGCCGCGAGATTCCGTGTTTCGCGCTGACCGGCCCGTACGCGGGTTCGGACGCCACTTCGATTCCGGACTTCGGCGTCGTCTGCAAGCAGATGGTCGATGGCGTCGAAACACTCGGCCTGAGACTCACCTTCGACAAACGCTACATCACGCTGGCGCCGATCGCGACGATCATCGGTCTGGCGTTCCGTCTGTACGATCCGGAACACCTGCTCGGCAAGGAAGACGATCTCGGCATCACGCTGGCACTGATTCCGCGCGATACGCCCGGTTTGCAGATCGGCCGCCGGCATTTCCCGCTGAACATCCCGTTCCAGAACGGTCCGCTCTCCGGCAAGGACGTGTTCGTGCCGCTGACGACGCTGATCGGCGGCGCGCACATGGCGGGTGAAGGCTGGAAGATGCTGGTGGAATGTCTCTCGGTCGGGCGTGGAATTTCGCTGCCCAGCAACGCCACCGGTTTCGTGCGCATGGCGGTGGCGAGCACCGGCGCCTATGCGCGCATCCGCAAACAATTCGGTCTGGCGATCGCGCGCTTCGAGGGAGTGGAAGAAGCATTGGCGCGTATCGGCGGCCACTCTTACGCGATCGCCGCGCTCTCGCGCGCCTCCGCCGCGGCGGTGGATCGGGGCGAGAAACCGGCGGTGCCGTCCGCGATCGCGAAATATCACGCCACCGAATTGGGGCGCGAGGTGGTGAAGGACGCGATGGACGTGCACGGCGGCAAAGCCGTGCAACTCGGGCCCAGCAATTACATGGGCCGCAACTGGCAAGGCGCACCGATCACGATCACCGTGGAAGGCGCCAACATCATGACGCGCAGCCTGATGATCTTCGGGCAGGGCGCGATCCGTTGCCATCCCTGGGTGCTGAAGGAAATGGAAGCTGCGCGCAGCCCGCATCGCGAACAGGGCTTGCGCGATTTCGACCACGCGCTGTTCGGACACCTGGGTTTCGGCATTTCCAATGCGACGCGCAGCTTCGTGCTGGGTCTGGCGTTCGGCAAGCTCGGGCTGGTGCCGGGCGATGCCTACACGCGCCGGTATTACCGCAAGCTGGACCGCTACGCCGCCGCGCTGGCGCTGGTGTCGGATGTCGCCATGGCGATACTGCAAGGCCGCCTGAAGTTCAAGGAAAAAATCTCCGCTCGACTGGGCGACGTGCTGTCCTATCTCTACATCGCCAGCGCGATGTTGAAGCGCTACGAAGACGAAGGCCGGCCGGAAGTCGAGCGTCCGCTGCTGGCGTGGGCGTTCCATCAATCGATCTGGAACATCCAGATGGCGATCGACGGCGTGATCCGCAACTTCCCGGTGCGCCCGATCGCATGGTTGCTGCGGTTGTTGGTGTTCCCGTTCGGCCGCCGCGAAGTGCCGCCTTCGGATCGGCTGGGCCGCCGCGTCGCCGCAGTGATCACCTCACCCAACGCCGCGCGCGATGCGTTGCTGCGCGGGATCTATCTGACGCCGGCGGCTAACAATCCGGTCGGCCGCATGTGCGCGTTGTTGCCGGAAGTGGTGGCGGCGGAACCGGTCGAACGCAAATTCCTGAAAGCGCTGAAGGGCGGGGCGATCAGGGCGCACGATTACTTCGAACAATTGCGCGAAGCGCAGGCGGCGGGCGCGATCAGCGAGACCGAACGCGCGCAACTGGAACGCCTGCGTCGCGCCACCGCGGAATTCATCAACGTGGACGATTTCGATCCGGAGGAATTGCGCGCGGGTTCGGCGCGCAGTGGCGAGAGCCCGCCGCGCTCATTGCACGTCGCATGAGCGTGTCAGTCTCTGCGATCGTCCCTGATCGCGAAATCATAAGCGGACAAGAGCCGCCAAAGCCGACATCCCTGTCCAAGAGCTCCGTTGTTCGCACTTTCAATAGACCACCACGCTTCGAATCGATTCGCCCTTGTGCATCAGCTCGAAGCCGCGGTTGATCTCGTCCGGTCGCAACTTGTGCGTGATCATCGGGTCGATTTCGATACGGCCCTCCATGTACCAATCCACGATGCGCGGCACGTCGGTGCGTCCGCGCGCGCCGCCGAAGGCGGTGCCGATCCAGCGCCGGCCCCTGACGAGCTGGAATGGGCGCGTGGAGATTTCCTGACCGGCGCCGGCCACGCCGATGATGCACGACACGCCCCAGCCGGCGTGACAGCATTCCAGCGCCTGCCGCATCGTCTTGACGTTGCCGATGCACTCGAACGAATAGTCGGCGCCGCCTTTCGTCAATGAAACGAGATGCGGCACCAGATCGCCTTCGACTTCCTTCGGATTGACGAAGTGGGTCATGCCGAAACGCTCGGCCATCTCTTTGCGCGCCGGATTCAGATCCACGCCGACGATCATCGTGGCACCGGCGAGTCGCGCGCCCTGCACGACGTTCAAGCCGATACCGCCCAGCCCGAACACGACGACTCTTGCGCCGGGTTCCACTTTCGCCGTGTTGATCACCGCGCCGATACCGGTGGTGACGCCGCAACCGATGTAGCAGACGGTTTCGAACGGCGCGTCCTCGCGGATTTTCGCCACCGCGATTTCCGGCAACACCGTGTACTGCGCGAAGGTCGAGGTACCCATGTAGTGGTGGATCATCTCGCCGCCGGACGAAAACCGGCTGGTGCCGTCCGGCATCACGCCGCGCCCCTGTGTGGCGCGGATCGCGGTGCAGAGGTTGGTCTTGCGGCTGAGGCAGTGCTCGCATTCGCGGCATTCCGGGATGTACAGCGGAATGACGTGATCTCCCTTGAGCACCGATTTCACGCCGGGGCCGACATCCACCACGACGCCCGCGCCTTCGTGTCCCAGAATCGCGGGAAAGCGTGCTTCCGGATCGTTGCCGGACAAGGTGAACGCGTCCGTGTGGCAGACGCCGGTGGCTTTCAGTTCCACCAGCAC
>DATFCO010000162.1:0-6953 GCA_035253005.1 Rhodanobacteraceae bacterium | reverse complement strand
CAGCGCGGCGGCGAAGCTCGCATCATGTTGTGCATCGACTTGAGCGGACAACGCGCGCGAACGTTCGTTGAGGAAAGGCACCTCGCGCGCCAGCAGCGCTTCGCGCGCATCCAGCCATTCGGTTTGCAGACCGTTCGCGCTCATGAATTCCGCGCCGAGAGAGCTGGAAAGCAATTCGCCATGCGCCTGGATTTGCGCTTGCCACAAATATTCCCTTCCCCCGCTCGCGGGGGAAGGTGCCCCGCCTCTTGCATCCGCGGAAGCACTTCGCTTTTCGTAATGCGCTTCTTCAGATGCAAGAGGGGGGGCGGATGGGGGAAATGCTTGCGCGAGCGCTGCAAGCGATTGCAGCCAGCGCTCCATCGCATCGCATTGTGGCAGCGACATCTCCGTCAGCAGCGCGCGATGACGTTCGTGCAGGTTTGTCAGTGAGGCTGCGCGCTCACCCGGCGCGCACGCACAGAGCGCTTTCAGCGCATCGGTCACGCCTGCTAACGCGGAGACGACGACCAGCACGCGCGCGCCTTCCGCGCGGCGCGCGGCGACGAGTTGCTGGATCGTGCGCCAGCGTTCGGCGGCGGCCACGCTGGTGCCGCCGAACTTCAGCACGATCCAGGGCGCGTCGGGCGGCAACGGCGCGGTGTTCGAGTCGGTCACGGGATTCGCAGGGGCAACGGCGCAAGGCGCGAAGTTTCACGTGCATATCGCCGAAACGCAATCGCGCACAGATTCCGCTTGGTTCTGTGTCAATCGGTGAACACCAGCAGCACCACCAGCAGCGCGATACCGAACGCAGCCACCAGCATCGCGAAGGTGAAAGCCAGCCACGGCGCATGCTGCTTCGGCCAGGTGTGCACACGGCCCCAATCGCGCGCATAGGCGAGATAGCGGAACCCGCAGGTCAGCACCATCAGCACGCCCAGCGCGACCAGCACCACGCCGCCGAGCGTCGAAAGCGGGTTGGGCAGGAACGGATTGCCGAGATGTACCCAGCGCTCGTGCCGCAGCAGCAAGCCGAAGCGGTCCACCGCGATGCCGAAGATCATCAGCGACAGCGCGGTGCGCGTCCACACCGACAGCGTGCGCTCGGCATTCATGTAGGAACGCTCGGCCGACTGCTCGGTGCGTTCCGCCGATTGACGCGTCTGCTCCTCGGCGAGCTGCACCACACGGCGCATCAGTGCGAGCTGCTCGGGTTCCTGTCCGGCTGTTTCTGGCATCTGGCCCTCCGCTTCCCGGCACGGACCATTTTCGCACTCCGCGCGGCGCGCGGCCGCGCAAAGCCTGCGTGATAATGTGGCACCTCTTCGGCATCTCTTCCGCCATGGCCTCCGATCCGCAATTCACCATCGCCGCGTCGCCTCGCGAACTGGAGAACGCCCGCCGCCTAGTGCGCGAAGGCCGTCTGGCCGAAGCGGAGCAGGCGTTTCGCGGGGTGCTCCAGAATCAGCCCGAGCAGGTGGAAGCGCTACGCTTCCTGGCCAACGCGGCGCTGGCGCGCGGTGCCGCGGGCGAAGCGGTGGAACTGCTGAATCGCGCGGCCAACGCCGACCGCAGCGACATCGGCGTGCTGATGGAGCTGGGGGTGGCTTATCGCGCCGCGGATCGGCGCGACGAATCGCGTTACGTGCTGGAGCGCGCGCTGCAACTGAGCCAGGGGCGGAACACCACCGCACGGCTCCTGCTGGCGAACGTGCTGGAACTCGATCGCCGCGACGAGCTTGCGCTGGTGCACTACTTCCGCGCGATTTTGGAGGCGCAATCGCAAGGGCAATGGCTGGACGACAACAGCACCGAGCCGGGTTTGCGGCAACTGGTGCGGCACGCGATGCGCTATGTCGCGAACGGCCGCCGTGCGCTGTTCGACGCGGCGCTGCGACCAGTGCGCGCGAGCCATCCGGATGCTTCGATGCGCCGCGTCGGCCGCGCGCTGGGCATCTATCTCCGCGAAAGCGACGAGCGCCCGCCGGACCCGCGCCAACGGCCGACGTTCTTGTACGTGCCGGATCTCGGTTCGACGCCTTTCATCGAATCGCAACAGGAGTGGCTGCCGAGTTTTCTGCAAGGAGTCGCGGCTGCGACGGCGGAAGTGGACGCCTGCGTGAAGGATTTCGCTCCGGTGTCCACGAACCCTGCTTCGCCCTTCAGCCTGGACAGCCTGCTGAGCCGCGGCAACGAGCATGAAGCGCCGCGAGAGCAACGGCTGCCGATTTATCAGCGCGGTCTGTTGCACGACTCGCCGCGCGAGCACGCGCCGCGGCTGCTGGCCGCGCTCGAGAAAACGCCGCTGGTGCACATTCCGCGGCACGGCCCCGATGCGGAAATCATCCGTCTCCCCATCGGCACGCGTTCCGCCTTGCGTGACGGCCGCACCAATTCGCGTTGCGGCGTGGCGGTGGCTCTGCCGCACAGTTCGCCGTTGCAAGTCATCGTCGGCGGAGAATCACGCCCGCTCGCGGCGGGCGATGCGCTGATTTTCGATCCGGGTTTCGGCGTTGAATACGCCAACGCCGGCGAGAGCGAGTCGCGAGTGCTGGCATTCGAAATCTGGCATCCGGATCTCTCATCCGCCGAACGCGCGGCGTTGCACGCCATCACCGAGGCCGCCGTGGAATTCGATTCCCGTCTGCAGGAGATCGGCTGAGCGATGAACGACGCCGATCGAGCCCTGCCGCCCGGCCGCGACCTCACGCGTTACGTGCAGTGGTTCGACGGCGCGCTGGATCCGGCCCTGTGCCGGCGCATGATCGAGTCGTTCGACCAGCTCGCGCGTTTCCAGATGCGCAACAGCCGCGGCGCGATCAAGGCGCTGCAATCCAGTGCCTGGACCGAACTCAATGTCAGCAAGGTCGCCGACGCCTCGTTCGAAGCGCTGTTCCGCGAACAGGTATTCGAATATCTGGCACGCTACAACGAACGCGTGCGGCTGACGCTGCCGATTCCCCAGCGCGCGCGACTGGAGAACTTGCGCATCAAGCGCTACCTCGCGATCGAAGGCGACCGGTTCGAACCGCATTTCGACGCGCTGGACTATTCCTGCAACCGCTACATGGTTTTTCTCTGGTATTTGAACGACGTGGCCGAAGGCGGCGAGACGGAATTCTGCGATCTTGGTTTGCGCGTGGAAGCGCGCGCCGGACGCCTGCTGATGTTTCCGCCCTACTGGATGTACCAGCACGCCGGCCTGCCGCCGCGCTCCAACGACAAGTACATCATTTCGACGTATCTGCTTTTCTGATTTCTGCGCAAGCAGCCGTCCATGGCGCGGCCCTCCGATCGGCTCCCGCCTCACCCTCACCCATCGCGCGCGATGCGCTACTCCGTATCGCGCAAGCGCGATGGGTTCGACCAGATCAGCGTGGCGAAACGTCCGCTGCGCGCGCCGTCGCGGCGATACGAATAGAAGCGCGGATCGACGAAAGTGTCGAAACTGCCGCCGAAGATTCGCGTCACGCCAGAGGCGCGCAAGCGTCGCGTTCCAAGCGTGTAGAGATCGCAAGTCCAATGACCCGGACGCGTGGGAACGAACGCGTCCGCCGCTCGCGGATCGTGCGCGAGATAAGCATCGCGCACTTCTTCGCCGACTTCGTAGGATTGCGGTCCGATGGCGGGGCCGAGCCAGGCCAGAATTTTTTCGCGCGGCGCTTGCATCGCCGCCAGGGTGTTTTCCAGCACGCCCGCGCTCAAGCCGCGCCAGCCCGCGTGCGCGGCGGCGATTTCGGAGCCATCTTCGGTGCAGAAGAGCACCGGCAGGCAATCGGCGGTGAGGATGGCCAGCACCACGCCGGGCGAGCGTGCGAGCGCGGCATCGGCCTCGCGCTCTTCACCGATGGCCGTCTCCAATCGCACAACTTTCGTTCCGTGCACCTGCCGCAGCCAGCAGGGTTCGGAAGGCAACGACAAGGCTTCGACCAAACGTTCTCGGTTTGACGCAACGGCTTCCGGATCGTCGCCGCAGCGTGCGCCGAGATTGAAGGCATCGAACGGTGGTTTCGAAACCCCGGGTCCGAAACGCGTGCTGACCGCCGCGCGCACATTCGGCGGCGCGGGCCAGTCCGGGACGATCCAGGCGGAATTCACCGCGCGCCCTTCGCGTCGTCGCGCAGCGCGCTCAGCAAGTTCAGGAAATCCTTCGGCGGCTCAGCGTCAAGTCGCATCATCTTTCCGCTCATCGGATGCGCGAATTCCAGATGCTCGGCATGCAGCGCCTGCCGCTTGAACGCCCGCAGAGTTTCGGCCAATTGCGATGAAGCACCGCGCGGCAGTTTCAGTCCGCCTCCGTAGAGCGGATCGCCGACCAGCGGATAACCCGCGTGCGCCATGTGCACGCGGATCTGGTGCGTGCGTCCGCTCTCCAGGTCGCATTGCAGCAGCGCGTGCGCACGAAATTTTTCGCGCACGCGGTAGTGCGTGCGCGCGGGACGGCCGCCTTCGCGCACCGCGCGGCGCAGGCGATCCGTGGGATGTCGGTCGAGCGGTGCATCCACGATGCCGCCCGCCACCGGCACGCCGTTGACGATCGCGGCGTAACGGCGGTGGATCTCGCGCGCCGACAGCATCGCCACCAGCGCCGCGTGCGCGCGCAGGTTGCGCGCCACCACCAACAAACCCGAGGTGTCCTTGTCCAGTCGATGCACGATGCCGGCGCGCGGCACATTGGCGAGCTGCGGATCGTGGTGCAGCAGCGCGTTCTGCAGCGTGCCATGCGGATTGCCCGCGCCCGGATGCACCACCAGCCCCGGCGGCTTGTCGATCACCAGCAGATCGTCATCCTCGTGCACCACATTCAATTCGATCGCTTCGGGCGCGGCGCCTACCGCGGCTTCGTCGGTCACGGCCAGCTCCACCGCTTCCCCGCCGCGCAGCAATTGCCGCGGTGCGGCCGTCGCACCATCCAGCGTGGCCTTGCCGGATTTGATCCACGCCGACAGACGCGAGCGCGAATAGTCCGGGAACAATCCGGCCATTACCTGGTCGAAACGGCGGCCGGCCGCGTCCAGCGGCACCCGCGCGCGCAGGACCTGCGTGTCCGTGGGCCGATCCGGATTTCCGCTATCATCACCGTTTGCGTTCAAAGACACTTCCCTTCATGCGCAATTCCAACCGGCCTGATTCAAACAGGCGCGTCCCGCTGAAACTCGTCCTGCTGGCGCCGCTGCTGCTGGCTCTGGCCGCGTGCTCCCTGTTCCATCGCGGCGGCAACAAGGGCGAGCCCGGCGACACCCTGCCGGTGGACCAGCTCTACAACCTCGCCACCGAGCGGTTGAAGGGCGGCAATTACGACAGCGCCGAGAAGCTGTACCAGCGCCTGATCGCGCGCTTCCCGTACGGTCCGTACAACGAGCAGGCGCAGATCGATCTGGCCTACGCTTACTACAAGGACGACAAACCCGACGACGCGTATTCGGCGATCAACCGTTTCATCAAGACCTATCCGGCGCAGAAGCATATCGACTACGCCTATTATCTGCGCGGGCTGATCAATTTCGACCGCACCGGCACGATGCTGCAGCGGCTGACGCAGAACAGCGCATCGAAGCGCGACCAGGGTTACGCGCTGCAATCCTTCGACGACTTCTCGCAACTGGTGCAGCGCTTTCCGACCTCGGTCTACGCGAACGACGCACGCCAGCGCATGATCTGGCTGCGCAACGGTCTGGCGCAATTCGAATTGAACGTCGCCGAATACTATCTGAGCCGCAAGGCCTATGTGGCTTCGGCCAACCGCGCCGAATACATCATCGAGCACTATCAGCGCAGCCCGCAGGTGGCCGACGCGCTGGCGGTGCTGGCCAAGAGCTATTCGCTGCTCGGCCGGCCGGAGCTGGCGCAGCAGGCGGTGAGCGTGCTGAAGCTCAACTATCCGAACCATCCGTATCTGCGCGATCCCAGGCGCTGGCCCAAGACGCATTCGATGTGGCGCGGGCTGGTTCCGCTGTGGAGCGACTGATCGCGGCGCGAATATCTTCCCGGTGACGTTCGATACGAACGACTTGGTCTCGCCGATATCCGCAACCGACCGCGCCGCGCAGCGGCTGCAATTCGCGCGCGCCGCGTTGAACGATCCGGCGGTCACGCTGGAACCTGCCTCCGAAGATGCCAGTCTGCGCAGCTATTGGCGCACGCGCGGTGCCACCTGCAGCGCGATCGTGATGGACGCACCACCGCCCGAGAACGAAAAGCTCGCGGCGTGGCTGGATATCGACGCGCGCTTGCGCGATGCCGGCCTGCATGCACCGGAAGTGATGGCGGAAGATCGCAACGGCGGTTTCGTGCTGATGGAAGACCTCGGCACGCGGTTGTTTCTGCCCGAGTTGAACGAGTCGAGTGTCGATGCGCTCTACACGCAGGCGCTGGATGCGCTGTTCGTGATGCAGACGCGCGTGGACGCGCGCGACCTGCCGCCCTACGACGAACAGCGGCTGATGACCGAGCTGGAAATCATGCCGACGTGGTTTCTGCAGAAACATCTCGGCGTGGCGATCGAATGCGACGAATGGGATGTGATCGAGCTGGCGTTCCGCCGGTTGATCGACAATGCGGTCATGCAGCCCCGCGCGTTCCTGTTCCGCGATTTTCACAGCCGAAACCTGATGATCGTTCCGGAAAACGGACCGGGGTTGGTGGACTTCCAGGACGCGCTGCACGGACCACTCACCTACGATCTGATTTCGCTGCTGCGCGATTGCTACATCGCTTGGGACGACGCGCGCGTCTACGCGTGGGCGGAGGCGCATCGAGTGCGTTTGCGCGATGCCGGCGCGCTGGATGCGAAGATCGATGCGCGCACCTGGCGGCGCTGGTTCGATCTGATGGGCCTGCAACGCCACATCAAGGTGCTCGGCCTGTTCTGCCGGCTGTGGTATCGCGACGGCAAGCGCGGGTATTTGAACGACCTGCCGCGCGTGTGGCATTACGTGCGCAGCGTCGCCTCGCAATATTCCGAGTTCACC
>DATFCO010000161.1:0-5354 GCA_035253005.1 Rhodanobacteraceae bacterium | reverse complement strand
GACCGCGCGCGCGGCGAGCGCGGCAGCGAGCGCCACTTCCAGCGTCGAATCCGGAAACGCACGCGCGATCCAGCCGCCGAGCGCGGCATCCACGCGGCGCAATCCGCCGGTGCGCGCAAGCGTCTGCAGGCCGGTGTTCATACGGCGCGCTCCAGTTCGCCATCGAACAACGCGTCCACCGCCTCGATCAGTTCGCGTGGCGGGCGATCGCGGTGCACGCCTTGGTTATCGCGCAAGCCACGCAGAAACAGGTAATGCACCTCGCCGATGCGCGTGTCGTAGTCGTAATCGGCCAGCATCTGCCGCAACCAGCGGTGCAAGGCCAGCACGTAGATCAGCCATTGCAGGTCGTAATCGTGCGCCGCTATCGCCTCACGCAACGCACCGGCGCCGTAATCGGGCAGCAGGTTGGTCTTGTAGTCCACCAGGTGATAGCGGCCGCGGTGCTCGAACACCAAGTCGATCACGCCGGTCAGCAGGCCGTGCAGTTCCGCGACACCCACGCCGCTGCGGCCGAGTTGATAGCCATGCTCGTGCAGCAATGCGAACAGGGCAGATGTACGCGCCGGCGCGAGCCGCAGGTGGAATTCCAGTTCCGCGCGGCGCCGATGCGTTTCGACATCGCACAGGCGTGCACCGCAATCCAGACGCACATTCAGCGCAGCGCATACGCACTCTCCAACTTCCGAAATCGCGCGCTCCATCGAAATCGTGCCCGGCTGCGGCAGGCCTTGCGCGCGCAGGGAACGCTCGAGCAGCGCGCGTTCGCTATCGGGAATGCCGCACGCATCGCGCCATGCAGAAAAATCGGTTTTCTCCAGCGCCGCATGCACCGCGGAGCCGAAACGCGCGCCCGCCAGCGGCGGCTTCGTGCTCGACAATACTTCAGCGACAGCCATGGGCGAGTCGTCGCCGCTGCCCGGCAACGGATCGCCGGAATCGCTGCGCGGGTCATGCCGCACCAGCCGCGAAAACGACCACGTTCGCCAATCGCGTTCGATGGCGCCGCGGAATTCGACGGCCTCCATTTTTGTTGTGCTCGTTTGCGCTTTCGGCAGACGTTTTGCGCCGGCTTCCGGCAGCGGTGCAACGGCAACATGCCCGTCACCGCGCGCGACCAGTTCGGACAGCGCCTGTTCGCAGTTCGGTTCGTCCACCTCCAGCGGCGTTTCGCGCCCGACGGCATGCAGCAGCCAATGCAACGCGGTTTCGTTCGCCTGCCTGACGCAACCCCAGGGAAGCACGCACATTGCACGCGCACGCGTCACCCCGACATAGAACTTGCGCACTTCCTCCGCGAGCGCTTCATCTTCCGCGCGTGTGTCGATCTCGATCGAAATTTCCTTGCCGACTGCGACGCGCGCCGTGTCGCCTTCGTGATACCAGGTGAGCGCGGGTTTCTTGCCGTTCTTTTTCGATGCGTGTCCGGCCGCCGCGCAGGGCAGCAGCACCACGCCGTATTCCAGTCCTTTGGCCGCGTGCAGCGTCGCGATCTGCACCGCCTGCGCGTCGGTATCCAAGCGCAGGCGCACGGCATCCGCATCGGTGTCGCCGGCGCTTTCGCGCAAGGCGCGCGCGTAGCAATCGCAGAGATCGTCGATTCCGAAAGACGATGCATGGTCGTCCTGCAACAGTTCGGCGAGTTGCAGATAGTTGGCGACGCGGCGGTCGCCGCCCGGCAGCGCGAGCAGGCTCGGCGCCGCGCGCGCGATCAGCCGATGCAGCAGCGGCAGCGGGCCGCGACGTTGCACGAGTGCGGCCCATTCGGCGGTTTCGATCAACAGCGCATCCAGTGCCGCGCCGTCGGTGCGGGTTTTCGCGATCGCGAGCGCGTCATCGCCGATCAGCAAGGACGCACGCGCTGCGCGCGCGCGCGCGGCATCGGCCGGATCGCGCAGCGCTTCCAGCAACAGGCGCAGATCGCCGGCTTCGTCGCTGGCGTAAACGCTGGCACGCAGGCAGGACGCCGCCGGCACGCCCGCGCGCGCCAGCGCGCGCTGCATGGATTTGGCTTCACGGTTGCTGTCGACCAGCACCGCGATGTCGCGCGCGCATAATTCGCGCGTACCGCCGTCGCCTTCGCGCAGTTGCACTCGGCCCTGGCGTGCGCCGTCCAGCCATTCCACGATCTGCGCCACGCACGCGGCTTCGATTTTTGATTGCGCGTCGCCCTTGTCGTGGAGTTTCGGTTGGGTTTTGCCTTTGGGTTCCGGCGGCGGCAATCGCCAGATTTGCAAGCCGGGTGCCGTCTTGCCGTCCACCAGCAACGCACGTTGTTCGACGCGCGGCGCGGAACGCACGTCTTCGTGCACGATCCCTTGTTCGACGAATGCGTCGTCGCGCGAGAACAGCGCGTTGATCGCGGCGCTGACGCCGCTGCCCGCGCGCTGACTCTCGTCCAGCCGCAACGGTTCGCCCTGCGCGTCGTGTTTCGCCATCAACCAGGCGTGCACGTCGCCGCCGCGGAAGCCATAGATCGCCTGTTTGGGGTCACCGACCAGCACCAGCGTGCCGCCTTCGTGCGCGAACAGTTTCTTCAGGATTTTCCACTGCTGCGGGTCCGTGTCCTGGAACTCGTCCACCAGGGCCACCGGCCAGCGTTGGCGGATCGCGCGCACTGCGTGGGCACCGCGTTGCGGATCATCGAGCGCGGCGGCGAGTTCGTCTACCGCCTGATCGTGGCCGACCATGCCCAAGGCCTTCATGCGCGCGGGCAATTCGCGATCGAGGTAAACGCGCGCGTCCAGCAGAAGTATCGCGCGCGCGTCGTCGTCGAGCTTCTCCAGCGGCTTGATGTTCGCGTCGAGATCGGCGATCGCTGCGAACACCGGGCCTTCCGGCTTGCGCTTGCAACTCTTCAGACCAGCAAGCGCATCCTCGGCGAGACTGTCTACGGCCTTGCGCGCAGCCGCCGACAGCAAGTCCGGCGCGCTACCCGCCTGCGCCCAGCCACGCAACTCGCGCAGTCCGCGCGAGCGGCTGTCGCGCGCGGTCTTGTGATTGATGCATGCAGCAAGTTCCGCATCCGCCACTTGCAACGCGTCTTCATCCCAGCCAGCGATCGCGTTGCGGATCGCATCCAGCCGCGCCAGCGTTTCCTCGCGGCGCGCGTGTGCGTCCCGTGTCGCCGCGCGCAACTCCGCGGCGTTGCTCACCTCGCGTCCGCGCCAGCGCGGATCGCAGGCCTGCATCGCTAGCGCATCCGGTGTGCGCCAGGTTTCGGCGAGCAGGCGCGCGGCATCGGCATCGGTCGAGCACCTGCGCCAGAAATCCTCGACGATTTCCTGCAGCAGCGCGCGCGTGTCTTCCAGCAATTCGAGTTCACCGGGCGCGCGGCCGGTTTCGAATCCGAATTCGCCCAGGCAGCGATTGCAGAACGCGTGCAGCGTGCCGATCACGGCGGTGTCCATCGCCAGTTCCCCTGTCCGCGCGCGCTCCGCCAGCACGCGCGCATCGGTCGTGGCGAGCGCATGCGCGATCACCGCGCGCGTCGCACGTGCTTCGCCGTCATCGTCGTCGCGTTCGCGCGCCGCATCTTCATGGCGCAGCATGTCGGCCGCCACGCGCAAGCGTCTGCGCAGCCGCATGGACAATTCCGCGGTCGCCGCCCGCGTGAAGGTAGCGACCACGATCTGCTCCGGCACCAATCCCTGCTCCAGGATCAGTCGCAGATACAGCGTCGCGATGGTGAAGGTCTTGCCGGTGCCGGCGCTGGCCTCGACCAGGCGCACGCCGGACAACGGCAGATTCAGTGGAGTGAGATCCGCGCTCACGAGAACTGCTCCACCCACGCGCGCGCGGGGTGCGCGAATACCGCCAGCGCAGTCTTGTGCAGGGCAAGCGCGAGATCGCCATTCCACGGACCGGGAATCTCACGTCCGCGCCAGACGATGCACACCGCGTCGCTTTCGAATTCGTTGGGGACGCCGAAAGCGTTTTCGCTCGCAGCCTGCCGCGCGGCCTTTTCGAAAACCTCGTTACTGAGGGGGACTGCGGCGGTGTCGAACGCGCCTCCGCCTTCCGCGCAAGTCAGCGCATGATTCCATGACGTGCGCACGAAGAACGGCAGCGGCGCACGCCGGCCCTGCGCATAGAGTTCCATCAGCGCGCGCAATCGCTCGCGTGCCTCTTGCTGCGCGAGTTTCGGCAGCTCGAACGATTGGACTTCGGCCTTGTCATCGAAGCCCACCAGCACCACACGCCGGTCCGGGCCGGCGGCCGCGCACAGCAACGCGTCCAGCCACACGCGCAAGACGTGGGGGCCGTCGATCTCGCCGGGCCGCACGTGCAGCACGCCAGCGGGATAGAGATCGGCCGGCGCGCCTTCCAACGAAGTGCCGTCGCTCCAGTCCACGCGCAGATTTTCGGCCGGAAGCGGCGCGGCGCCCGCGGTGAACGACAGCACCGCGGCGCGCAAGGCATCCGCGCGCACGTGCGCATCGCGCAACGCCTCGTCGCCTAGCGCGCCGGGCGGCAGTTTTCCGCGCGCGCGCAGCAGGTCGCGATCTCCCGAAGCATTGCCTTCGCCGAATTCCAGCAGCGCGCGCGTGAGGCTCCAGCGCGTGAGGCCGTCTGTCGGAGACAACGGTTCGTCGTCCGCGTCGTCGCGTTCGTCGCGCGGCAGCTTCAAATCCAGACCGCGTTCCAGAAAACCGCGCGCGGGATCGAGCAGGAATCGGCGCAGCTCATCGAGCGTCAGCGTGGTGGATGGTGCCGTTTCGATTTGCGGCAGCGGCGCCTGCGGCACGAATGGCGCGATGGCGGCTTGCGCTTCGGGCGTGCTCGCCGCGGCCAGCCACTCGCGGCGGTACGAGCGCGGCGCGTCCGCATCGAACAGTGATGCGTCGAACGGGTGCAGCGGTTGCACGCGCGGCAGCAAGGCATTTTGCAAATCGCGCGCATCGGCATTGTGCAAGAGATGATCCTCGCGCGGATCACGCAGTCCGTCGCGTTTCGCATCCGACAAGTAGTGCTGTCTGACGTCATCCATCAGTTCCGCGACGACGACCGATGGCGCCAGCATCTCGTTGCTGTGCGCGTCGCGGCCGATCCAGCTTATGTACAAGGTGTCGCGCGCGGCAGTGATCAATTGCAGAAACAGCAAGCGATCGTCTTCGCGTACGCTGCGGTCGCCGCGTTGCCGTCTGCCCGCACGCGCATCGCGCGTCAGCGGATCGAGCCCGCCCGGATCGCGGCGCGGAAACGCGGCCTCTTCCATGCCGAGCAGGCAGATCACGCGGAACGGCACCACGCGCAGCGGCACCATGCCGCAGAAGGTGACGCCGCCGGAGAACAGTTGCTGGCGCGGATCGGCCTCATTCAGGCGCTCGCGCAGGAAGGCGCGCACATCGCGC
>DATFCO010000160.1:0-5701 GCA_035253005.1 Rhodanobacteraceae bacterium | reverse complement strand
GCGCGGCGAGGTCATCATCCAAGGGAGACGGCGATGAAAATCCAGGGTTGGCTGGCAATCGGATTGGCCGGTGCGTTGCTGTGCGCGCCGATCGTGCACGCGGCATCGTCGAGCGACAGTGTCACCGCGACCTGCAAGGACGGGACGAGCTGGAGCGGCAAGTCGCACAGCGGCGCGTGTCGCGGCCATGGCGGGGTGCAGAGCTGGTCGGACAGTGGCACGTCCGCATCGATGCAGACTTCCGCGAATGAAACGTCCACCAGTACGCACAAGTCGCATTCGAAGAAATCCACCGAAGCATCCGGCAGCATGTCGTCCTCGTCGATGAGCAGCGGCGCGTCGGCGACAGGCGGTGTTACCGCGACCTGCAAGGACGGCTCGAGCTGGAGCGGCAAGTCGCACAGCGGCGCGTGTCGCGGCCATGGCGGCGTGCAGAACTGGGGCGGCGAATCCGCCGCTGCCGCACCCGCGGGTGGCTCGATGACATCGACGAATTCTTCGATGGCTTCGAACAGCAACTCGGGAAGCGTCACCGCGACCTGCAAGGACGGCACGACCTGGACCGGCAAGTCGCACAGCGGTGCATGCCGCGGTCACAAGGGCGTGCAGAGCTGGTCGGGCGACGCGACCGCTGCGTCCAGCCGTCCGATGGCGCCTCCGCCCATGACGCCTGCGGCACCCACTGCGGCGCCCACGCCGATGTCGCCGCGCCCGGCCAATATGCCGATGACCAAGCCGTCCGCACAAGCCGGCATGCCGATGACACCGAAGCCGGGCGGCGGCGCGGGGCAGGTGTGGGTCAATGAGTCCAGCAAGGTCTATCACTGTCCCAACGACCGCTGGTACGGCAAGACCAAGAGCGGCCAGTACATGAGCGAGTCGCAAGCGAAGGCGCAAGGCTATCGCCCGGATCACGGCAAGGCTTGTACGTGACGCGAGGTTTGCAACACTCACACGAAAAGCCGCTCATCGAGCGGCTTTTCTTTTTGGCGTGGACCGGCACTTGCAACCATCGGGAAAGCGGTTCAGTGTGGCGAACCTGCGCCGCGATTCATGTCGTGCCCGTCGCGCTGACTCGCGGCATTGCACTCGCTCTTTCGGAACAGCGGAAACAAGTTTCGTCTCGTTCCTCGATTGGCATCACGCGTCAACGTCGTTTTGTGTGCGTCGTTCCGGGTCGTCTGGAGGGTTGCCATGAAACAGATCGCGTTTGAGCGTTGCGTTTTCGGATTGCTGGGTCTCGCGCTAATCGCCGCGCCCCTCGCGGCGCGCGCGGGCAACGGCGTCACCGTGCTGCATTCGTTCGACTATGCCGACGGCCAGTATCCGGAAGGACGGCTGGTGCAAGGCAACGATGGTGCGTTCTACGGAACGACCTACGCAGGCGGCGCCAACGGATACGGCGAGATTTACAAGGTGACCGCCGACGGCACATTCACGATCCTGCATCCGTTCGCAGGGCCCGAAGGGACCTCGCTCGATTCCGGGCTGCTGCTCGGCGCCGACGGAAATTTCTACGGCACCACGCCGCAGACTACGTTCTGCCATGGCAGCGTCTGTTCCGGCTACGGGGGCACGGTGTTCCGCATGAAACCCGACGGCACGCTGATCACGTTGCACATCTTCAGGAACACCGCCGAAGGCTGGCAGCCCGGTCCACTCGCCGATGGTCTCGCTGGTTTGTTCTACGGCATGACGGAGCAGGGCGGGGCGGGCGACGAAGGCACCGCTTTTTCCGTCTCGTCGAAGGGCGCTTTCACCACGTTGAACGCTTTCGATGGCGCGAACGGCGGCTTGCCGCATGGCGCGCTGCTGCTGGCTGCCGACGGCAATTTTTATGGAACGACCAGCGTCGGCGGCGCGAACAACAAGGGCACGGTATTCCGCATGACGCCCGCCGGCGCGATCACCACGCTGCACAGTTTCACCGGCGGCGACGACGGCGCGACTCCCTACGGCAGCCTGGTGCAAGGCAGCGACGGCCGCTTCTATGGCGGCACCGGCAGCGGCGGCAGTGGTGGCGCCGGCACGGTGTTCGCCATGACAGCGGATGGCACGATCACAACGCTGCACGCGTTCAATGGCGGCGACGGAACCGGACCGGCCGGCGGGCTGGTGCAGGGCAACGACGGCACCCTGTACGGCGTCAGCGGCGGCGGCTATCTGGGTTACGGCACGCTGTTTCGCATTTCAGCCGACGGACAATTCATGACGCTGCATCTATTCTCGCCGCCGGAAGGCACCAGCCCGGTCTCGACACCGATCTTCAGTACCGACGGCCGCCTGTACGGCACGACCATCCAGTACGGCGGCGCGCCGGGCGCGAGCGGCAGCGTGTATGCGTTCGATCTCTCGGCGCCGCACACGCCGGAACTGCATTTGACCAAAACCTGCATCAACGAATTCGATCAATGCTTCCGGCCGATCAACACCGGTGTCGGCCAGACGGTGCGGCTGGATTGGGCATCGGCCAACCTCGGCACGTGCACGGCGAGCGGTGCGTGGAGCGGTTCGCGCCCGACCGGCGGCAGCTACAGCTTCGCGACCACCCGGGCCGGCGTCTTCGTCTACAAGCTGAACTGTGACGGGCCGAGCGGCAGCGCCAGCGCACAGGTGGTGCTCACGGTCGGGCGTTGAGATCGCTGCGTCAGGCCGCCTGCAGAGATTTGAAGCGCAGGCGGTCGCGATCGTCGAGGATCGCATGCAGCGCTTCGAGATCGTCCGCGTCGGGATTCAGCCACGCGTCCAGGTTTTTGGGCTTGAGCGGAACGATGCAGCGCTCGTGACCGGCGGCGGCGATTTCTGGCGGCGCCACGTCGGTGATCGTCGCGAATGAAAAGATGTCGCGTTCCTCCGGCGTGCTGCGGGGCGAGAAATTCCACAGGCAGGAAACCAGCATCAGGCGAGGCGGATTCGGCCTGAACTCCAGCGCAGTGTTATCCGCCGGATCGCCGGTCGCGAGTTCGCGCTGTTCGGTGCGGCCGCGCGGAGCACTCCCGAAAAAGGCTTCCGCCACCATCACGCCGTGGCGATGGCCGAACAGCTTCGACCACATCTTTTCCAGATTTTCGCGGCGCGCGTTGTAGCTGTCCGGGTACTGGCGTTCGACGAATGCGGTCCAGCCGGGCAGCCGGCAGTGATATCGCATCGGCACGACCGTGCGGCGGCCGTCCTGCACGATCATCACCGGCGCGTACTGACCGGGAAAAATCCGCGAATCGCGCTCGAGCGATTCGGTGCGGCGCAAATCGGCGAGCCGCTTTTGCACGGCTTCGATCTTCGCCGGAACGCTGCCGCGGTCGTTCAATGCCTGTTCGCGCGTTTCTTCCGTCGTCTTCTTCTGCAACGTGCGTTCGGCGTGTTCCAGCCGCGCCTTCAGCTTGAACAGTTCCATTTCCAGCGTGCGCGCTTCGTCCGCGTCGCCCTCGGCGATCAGTTCCAGCAATCTGCGTTCGTCGTCGTTGCGCGGCTTGGCGAACGCATCCTTCAGTCCCTTCGGGATCTTGCGCCAGGTGCCGCGCTCGATGCGTTCGGTAAAGAACTTCACGTACTGCTGGACGATCAGCGTCGTGCCGAACTTGCGTTCGAACTTGCGATGATCCATCCAGATTTGCGCGGAATGGCACATGATCGAAGATCCCGGAATCAAGCGCTGCGTCGAACGAACCCGAAGCGTCAGAGCCGCGCGGCGGCGGCAGGTGTTTCATGCGAGGCAGACTCGGCGGTTGCGCGCACGGCCTGTCGCATCAGCGTTTCCGCGATCTCGTGCGCGATATTGCGGATCTCCGGCATCGCCGTGCACTCCCACAGATTGCCGCGCAGCAGCGAACCGATCGCGTATAGCCCCGGTTGCACTTCCTCGCGCGCGTTGATCAGCCGGCCATCGGGACGTGCAGCAAGCCCGAGTTCCAGCGGATCGGCGGTGATCAGCCCGTCTTCCAGCATTTGCGACAGCAGCGGGTTGTCGGCATAGGAAACGGCGGTGTCGAGGCCCGTCGCTTGTACCACCAGATCCGCGTGCAGCGCTTCCACGCGCTGTGAGCGGCGATCGCGCACCATCAGTTGCAACGGTCCGTCGCCTTCCACTTCCAGCACGCGCCCGGCGCGGATGTGCAGCCGCCCGCTTTCGATCAGTTCCTGCAGCCGTGCGTTGGATGCGGGCGCGATGCGGTGCCGCGCTGCTTCCCAGATCCAGCGCACATGCCGTAGGAACCGCCGCCGTTCGTGGAACGAAAGCCACTGCCACAGCAGCGCATCGATCGGGCGCATGCCGTCGAGCACGGCTTGCCAATGTGTCGACGGCGACTCGCGCAAGGCGGAACGGATCAGCCGCAGCATCGGTGCGACACGCGTGCACGCTTGCAGCGCCGCGTTGAGTTCCCGCTGGAACGGATACGGTTCCTGCGGCAATTCGGTGTGCACCATCGGCAGCCTGCCGTGACGCGATACCGCGGTCAACTCCGCATCGGGCCAGCGCGTCGCCGCCGAGAGCAAAGTGTCCACCATCGTCAGGCCGGTACCGATCACCAGCAGGCGATGCGGCGCGCGCGTGCGGTGCGGCAGACTCCAGGGATCGAGTTCGTACGCGCCGCTGGCGAGTGCACGCCGCGTAACGGCTCTCAGAGGCCGCGGCGATATCGCGCCCAGCGCGAGGATCACGGCGTCCGCGCGCAGGACATGCCCATTGGCCAGCTTGACCACATAACCGCTGCCTTGCGTTTCGACGCAGCGCGCGCCGCTGACATGCACAGCGAAGCGGCGGCCGCGGCGCCGCGCCGCCTCCATGCTTTCGCGCAATTGCGCCTCGATGAATTCGCCGAACAGCCGGCGCGGCAGGAAATCCGTTTCCTTCGCATCAGGCACGCGCTCGACGACGTGCCGCAGAAACGCGTCGAGTTGTCCCGCGAACAGGCCCATGCCGTTCGCGCGCACGTTCAGCAGATGACGGTCGTCGGTGGTCGAGTAGGCGAGACCGCGCCCGGGCCACGGCCGATCCACCACCCAATGCACGATGCCGGTGTCCGTGCAAGCCAGCAACTCGCCGAACATCGCCGCGCCCGCGGCGCCGCCGCCGATCACCACAAAATCCATTTGGTACTCCCTGCGACGCGACGGTGATGATCACGGCGCGATGCAAACATGCGCGTTGTTAAAGAACCGCTAGAGGCGGCTTCAACAATCATTGGTGTCATGCGTCGTATCATGCGCACCCATTGACAGCGCAAACATTCCGATCAATGAAAATTTCTCGCGCGGGATTCGTTTTGCTTGTGTTTGCAGCGGCATCATCGGCAAAGGCAGCCGACGTTCGAATCGTCTACTACGACATCTCGGGCAACACGGCAAAAGACCTCGTCCACGAGATGCAGGAAAAAGGTCCTGCCGACAGATCAGGCCGGAGATTTCCGGCCTACACCGAATGGCGGGTGTCCTGGGTCTTCCGTTACGAATCCAGTCCGGCGAGTTGCAAGTTGACCGAATTGACCACATCGGTCGAAGGCACGATGACGCTTCCGCATTGGGTCGATGCAGGCTCCGCCCCGGCCGCCTTGGCGCGGGAGTGGCAGAACTACTTGGCTGCGCTGCGGGTCCACGAGAACGGGCACTATGCCCACGGTGTGGAGGCCGCCCGCGAAATCGATGCGCTCGCAAGCTCGATCCAGCCTGCGGAAAATTGTTCCGTCCTTTCACGGGAAGTCGC
>DATFCO010000159.1:0-4034 GCA_035253005.1 Rhodanobacteraceae bacterium | reverse complement strand
GCACTCGCCCTGGCGGTACAGCGTGATCGCCTTGTTCTTGTGCCTGGCGACCGCGGTGAAGCCGAGCTTCGGAAACAGCGCGTGCAGCAATTTTGCGTCCGGCGCAGCGAACTCCACGAACTCGAAGCCATCCACGCCCATCGGGTTTTCGAAAGTGGTCGGCCGCATGCCGATGTTGGGTTGTGCGCTCATGGATTTCTCCGCAAAACGAACTCGGATTGCTATTTTAACGCGCTTCGTAGCTCTGATCGGACCCGGCATCGACTTGGGTCCCGGATCAACGGCCATCCCCTCTAGCCTCGGCATCCTGCTTCGACAAGACGCCAGCCTCCGACATCGTGTCTCCGGCGCTCGCCGCCGCGCGGGATGCGTGTCATCGCATCCCGCAGACGCTTCGGCTCGCCCTGTCCGGGACTCGCACATCCTGTGCTCGCCTATCGGATGCCATGCATCAGCCGGTTAACCAGCGGCGAAATCAGCAACAGGAACACGCCCGCGCCGATCAGCAGCCAGAATCCGAAGGTGAAACCGGATAACGCGGAAGCCGCGGTCATGCCGCCGCTGCCCGCGACGCGCGTGGCAAACAATCCCGAAAGATTGCCGCCCACCGACAACGATAGAAACCAGCCGCCCATCGCGAAGCCCACCAGTCGCGGCGGCGCAAGCTTGGTGACCATCGACAAGCCGATCGGCGACAGACACAACTCACCCAGCGTTTGCAGCGCGTAGGTCGCAACCAGCGGCCAGAACGGAATCAAGCCGTCCGCGCCCAGCAGTTTCGACAGCGCGAACATCAGCACCAGAAAACCGAGCCCGTTGAAGATCAGTCCGAGTCCGAACTTGCGCGGGATCGACGGCTCCATCCGGTAGCGATCCAGCCACGCCCACACCAGCGTCAACGGCGGCGCCAGCACGATGATCGTCAATGGGCTTACCGACTGGAACCAACCCACCGGGAAGATCCAACCGCCGAACAGCTTGCGATCCACCAGGTTCTCGGCGAGGAAATTGAACGAGGTGCCGAGCTGGTAATAGAACATCCAGAACAGGATGTTGAAGGCGAAGATGATCAGCATCGCGATCACGCGGTGCGTCTGCACGCGGTCGTGCCGCGCGGCTTCCACCAGCAACATCGCCGCGACGATCACGAACAGGATTCCGAGCACCCACTGCAAACCGCCCGCGCCTACCTTCGACAGCAGCAGATAGATCAGCGGCACCGCGACGATCACGCCCAACACTACCCACGCCACACGCGACACGCCTTCCGCGCCCGCTGCGGGCCGGCCGACATTATTCAATTGACGCCGGCCGAACCAGAACCAGATCAGGCTCAGCACCATGCCGATGGCGGCGGCGAGAAACACCAGCCGGAAGTTCTGTTGCGTGGGCGTCGAGGTGAAATGCGCTGCGAGCCAACCAGTCAACAAGGGCGCGGCGAAAGCACCCGCGTTGATGCCCATGTAGAACAACGTGAAGCCGCGGTCGCGACGCGGATCGTCGCGGCCGTACAACTGTCCGACCATCGTCGAGATATTGGGCTTGAACAGTCCGTCGCCCGCGATCACCAACGCCAGTCCGAGCAACAGCATCACGCGCGAAGGCAGCATCAGCACGAACAAGCCGATCGCCATCACCACCGCGCCCAGCAGGATCGTGCGCTGATAGCCGATTAACTTGTCCGCCACCCAGCCGCCGAAGATCGAGGCGCCGTAGATCAGCGCGGTGTAGGTGCCGAAGATGCCACTGGCCCAGGCCTGCCCCGACGGATCGCCGTGATAGAACTGCTGCACGATGTACAGCGCCAGCGCCCAACTCACGCTGTAGAACGCGAAGCGTTCCCAGAATTCGGTCATGAACAGCATCCACAGCGGACGCGGATGGCCGAAGAGTTGCGGATATTCCGGTATCGGCGCTGGTGCGTTGATGTCAGCGATGGTGTTCATGCGTTTCCCCTTGTCGCTCCACCGTTCGTCCTGAGCGTAGGCTCACCTGGAAAGGCGAGCCGAAGTCGAAGGACAACGGCGCTTTGACTTCGCCACACAGCCCGTCCTGAGTTTGTCGAAGGGCTCAGCGCGAACGGTTCTTGGTAATGCAAGCAGCCATAGCGCTAGCCGCCCAGCACCGTCCGCACTTCCAGCAATTCCGGGAAGAACGTCAAGTCCAGCGCCTTCCTCAAAAACGCCACGCCGGACGAGCCGCCGGTGCCGCGGCGGTAGCCGATGATGCGTTCCACCGTCTTCATGTGACGGAAGCGCCACAACTGGAAGTTCTCTTCGACATCCACCAGTTGTTCGGCGAGGTGGTATTCCGGCCAGTACCACGCGGTGTCTTCGTAGATGCGCTTCAACACCGGGATCAACTTCTCGTTGCGCGCGTGCGGCTGCGACCAGTCGCGTTGGAGCAGCTCCTTCGGCACGGCGTGGCCGCGGCGCGCGAGATAAGCCAGGAATTCGTCGTACAACGAGGGCGCGCGCAGCATCGCTTCCAGTTGCGCATGCGCCGCCGGATCGTGCTTGAACACCGCCAGCATGCCGGCGTTCTTGTTGCCGAGCAGGAATTCGACCAATCGGTATTGCAATGATTGGAAGCCGGACGCCGGCCCCAGCACATGGCGGAATTGCAAGTATTCCGAAGGCGTCAGCGTTTCCAGCACTCCCCATTGTTCGAACAACTGCCGCTGCACCTGCTTCACGCGCGCGAGGATTTTCAGACACGTGTCGACATCGTCGCGCCGCAGCGCCTCGATCGCGCCACGCAGCTCGTGCACCAGCAGCTTCATCCACAGCTCCGCGACCTGATGCTGGACGATGAACAGCATCTCGTCGTGATGCGGCGGATTCGAAAGTGGTTTCTGCGCCGAGAGCAACTGCTCCAGATGCAGATAGCCGCCGTAGGTCAGCCGATCGGTGAGATCGAGCTCCAGACCGGCTTCGAGGTCGCGTTGGTTGTCGGGCATAAGGACAGGGAGCGGGGTGAAGGGAGCAGGGTAAAGCCAAATTCGCGTCGTTGCGACATTTTCTTCCCTGCTCCCGGCTCCCTGCTCCCTCGCATTTCTGCGGCCCTGCTAAACTTTCCAGCCTTTCTGCCGCTCGCGGAGCTTCGCGATGCCCATCGCCGCCAAGTTCGAGATCGAATACCTGCAATACCTGGACGCCGACGGCAAGCTGGTGCGCAAGGACCTGCCGGCCTTCGCGAAAGACCTGGACACCATGGTCAAGCTGTACAAGCTGATGGTGTCCACGCGCGTGTTCGACACCAAGTCCATCGCGCTGCAGCGCACCGGCAAGCTCGGCACCTACGCCTCGTGCCTCGGCCACGAAGCCGCGCACGTCGGCATCGGCAGCGCGATGAAACCGGAAGACGTGCTGGCGCCGAGCTACCGCGAATATGGCGCGCAGTTGTTCCGCGGCGTGCAGCCGCGCGAGGTGTACATGTACTGGGGCGGCGACGAGCGCGGCAACGACTACCAGAACGAACCCGCGCGCCACGATTTCGCCTGGAGCGTGCCGATCGCCACGCAATGCCTGCACGCGGCCGGCTCCGCGTTGGCGTTCAAGATCCGCGGCGAGAAACGCGTGGCGGTGTGCACCGTCGGCGACGGCGGTTCCAGCAAAGGCGATTTTTACGGCGCGATCAACATCGCCGGCGCGCAAAAGCTGCCGCTGGTGGCCGTGATCGTCAACAACCAATGGGCGATCTCGGTGCCGCGCCGCATCCAGACCGGCGCGCAGACGCTGGCACAGAAAGGCATCGCCGCGGGCTTGCCGAGCATGCAAGTGGACGGCAACGACATCATCGCGGTGCGCAAGGCGATGGCGGACGCGCTGGATCGCGCGCGCAGTGGCGAAGGCGCATCCGTGATCGAATGCGTGACGTATCGCCTCGGCGACCACACCACCGCCGACGACGCGCGCCGCTACCGCGGCAAGGACGAAGTCGAGGACGCGTGGAAGAAGGATCCGGTCAAGCGGCTGCGCATCTGGCTGGAAGCGCAGAAGGCCTGGGACGAGAAGAAGGAAAAGGCGTTGCAG
>DATFCO010000158.1:0-2734 GCA_035253005.1 Rhodanobacteraceae bacterium | reverse complement strand
CACTTCGGGTTGGTGCTCGACATGGACCAATGGCACGCGCTCGCCGAAAAGCTGCGCAAAGCCGGCACGCGTTTCGTGATCGAACCGCACCTGCGCTTCAAGGGTCAGCCGGGCGAACAGGCGACGATGTTCCTGCTCGATCCCTCCGGCAACGCGCTGGAGTTCAAGGCGTTCGCGGACCGCTCAATGATGTTTGCGAAATAACCACAACGAAAATCCGCTCAGGCTTTCGCGGTCGCCGAAGGTTCCGCAGCCTTCGCCGCGGCGAGTCGCGCTTCGGCGGCGGCAATCATGGCCCGGTAGCGCGGGTCATCGTGCAGCAACTCGAGGTCCGGATCGGCTTTCGCGTACGGCAGGAAAGCATCCGAGATCGTTTCGAACAACGGCGCAAGCATCGCCAGCGCTGCGTCTTTGTCCTTGAGGCATATGCTCAGCGTGCACGCGAAGTTGTAGCGCATATTGAAGTTGTCCGGGTCGATCAGCAGCGCGCGCTCTATGCCGGCTTTGGCACGCTCGCCCTCACCAAGTGTGGCGAGAGCGCTTACGCTGTAGGCGACAGCCGTGCAATTATTCGGATCATGTGCCAGCACGGCCTCGACGCGCTTGAGTGTCAATTCGGCGGCTCGGCGCGCGCCCGCCGTGTCGCCCACAGCCGTGAGGCAACTGATCAACATAAATGGCGAATTGAGGTCGGCCTCCATGAGCGCTGCCGCCTTTTCATAGAACCGGGCCGCATCGTCGAACCGGCAGCGCTGGTAACTCAAGCGCGCGGCCGAGCGGTTGACTTCGTAGGATTCGGGGGCGAGCTTTAGCGCTATATCGGTCTCGGCGGCGGCGACCTCGAGATTGCCGTCGATTTGCAGAAGCTGCGCCTTGACCGCGTGGGCTTCCGCCAGATTCGGATCGAGCACAAGCGCGCGATCCACAGCCGCCATGCCATCCTTGGATTTCCCCTTTTCCGCTTCGAACCATTGCCGGTAGCCGGTGGCCATCAGCGCCCAAGCCTGTGCATAATTCGGATCGATATCCGTCGCGCGTTTGCAGAGGCGCACGATGGCCTGCGCCGAACGCTCATCCTGCTCCTGGCTGGTCACATAGGTCTGACGCGCCATCAGGTAGAGGTTGTAGGCATCGGCGCTGCTGGTGCCACGGTGCTCGATGGCTTTCTTTTCTTCCGGCAACAGACGCAGCTTCAGCGCCTTGACGATGGCCTGCGAGATTTCGTCCTGGATCGCAAAAATATCGCTGGCATCGCGATCATAGCGTTCGGCCCAGACATGGCCATTGTCTTCGCAATCCACCAATTGCGCGCTGATCCGAACGCGACCACCGGCCTTGCGTACGCTGCCCTCGAGCACGTGACTGACTTTCAGCTCACGCGCGACCTTCGGGGTGTCCACGTTCTTGCCCTTGTACTGGAAGGCGCTATTGCGCGAAATGATCCGCAGCGCCGAGACCTTGCTCAAATCGGTGATGATGTCCTCGGTAATGCCGTCGCTGAAATATTCCTGTTCTGGCTCGCCGCTCATGTTGGTGAACGGCAGCACGCAGATCGAGAAGCGCTTGGCATCGCCGGGCGCGGGCGAAGAAGCCGCCGTATTCGCCGCCTGCGCCGCCTGCGAGCGCGCGATCATCACGCTCAGCGCGCGCAGGAATTCCTGCGCCTGTGCACTCGCGGGATTGTCGCCCCAGCCGTCGAGATCGGTGGTGTGGATTGCGCGCACGTCCATCGGCAGGCGCGCCTGCTCGAAACGCACCGGCACCAGCACGCCGCGCTCGGCGGCTTCGCGCGCTTCGCCGCGCACCCATCGCGACGCGACCGAGGTCGGCGTCCACACCACCAGCACGGCTTTCGCGGCGTCTATCTCCGCATCGATCTGGTCGTCGAATTCCTGGCCCGGTGTGATTTCCGGATCCCACCAGACCGACCAACCTTTCGATTCGATCGCGGCCACCAGCGGCGCGACGCGCGGCTTGTCCGCGCGGGCATAGGAAACGAAGACATCAGCCATGCTGATCTGCCTCGCAGCGGTGACGCCGCAACCCGAGGTCGAAGCATACCCGGAAGCGTTGCCGGGCGCAGGCGGCACGCGCGCCGCTCGTCGAACGTCAACCGTTGGCGAGCGTCGGTCTAGAACGCGCCCTGCTGGCGCACATTGCGGCCGCTTGCGCGCTCTCCGTCATGCGAAAACGGCTTGGGGCAGTGCGCCCCGAGCCGCTGCATCCTCGATGGAACCGCAGAAAGCGCCGCTCAGCGACGCTGGTCTTTCTTCACCAGCTTGTCCATCAGCTCGGCGTCGCGCCGGTCTTCCTCGCTGTCCCTGGCCGGCGCGCGGCCTTCGCGCTCGGCAGGCGTCAAATCATCGCTCGCCTCTTCGGCGTCGCCGCGGATGTTTTGTCCGCCATGTTCCTTCACGAACCGCTGCTGGTCCTTGTCGAACTTGCGCGCGGATTCGTAATCGCCTTCGCCCTGGATCTTGTTCTCTGCCATGGCCGCCTCCTTCGTCGCGGAGAGCCGCATGGTTACCAAGGTGGCGTGTAGGTTTTGCATACGCAGCGTTATGAAGCGACCCGCGCGGTCGTACGAATACTGGTTCGCACGCGCAACGCGAGCAGAATCGTTTTCGACGATTTGAGTATCCTCAGCGCATGACCCGTCCGATATCGGCGCTGCGCTCGCACCTGCCCACGATTGCAGCGTGCTGCCTGCTTCTGCTGCTCGCTTCGTGCGCCA
>DATFCO010000157.1:0-11287 GCA_035253005.1 Rhodanobacteraceae bacterium | reverse complement strand
TGCGCGGTGCGGACGGCGGACAGAAAGCGCCGCCTCATACCGTAGGGAACCAATCGGCGCGCCCAGGGATTCACGGCCGGATGACAGTAGATCGCGCCGACCCACTTTTCGGGGCGGCTCTCGCCGGGCGCATCGTTGAAGATGCGGAATTGCGGTTCGAACGACGTGTCGATTTCCAGGAACTCCATCAGCTCCCGCCAGGTTTCTCTTGGCTTTTTTTCCAGATCCTCCAGCAGGATCACCTTCACCGCATCGCGCCCGAAGGTCTGAAAGTAGCGTTCGACCTGCGGTGCATAGCAACTGACCGAGTAGTAATTCAGGCTGCGGGGGACGGCGGTTTTCGGCGGCAGACGCAAGCCCTTGTCGCGATCTTCGCCGGCGGCGACGGCCTCGTGGAAGTCGGTGATGTCCTCCCAATCGTTGCGCAGAAGTTGCTTGTGGTGCGAGTGCATCTGCTCTACCGGAGGCCGCAGTATCACCAGGATGCGCGCATTGGGACAGAACGCCTTGATCGAGCCGGGCGCGGCATCTGATCTGAGAGCACAGGCCGAGGCATCGCCGCGCCATTTGTAGTCATCCGCGCCCGCGTAGAGTCGCAGGTATTCCTGCTTGTCCTTGATCGAGGCGGTGGGCGCCATGTCGAGATCGGCGCAAAAGAAACAGGGTTCCTTGGCGAGCCAATAGTTGTCGCCTTCCGCAGTAGGAAAATAGATCTGCGGATGCTGGCGCAGATATTCGTAGAGAGAAGTCGTACCGCACTTGGGTGCGCCGACCAGAAAGAGATTGGGACCGCGAATGTCGGTGGGCATGGTTTTGGGATCTCGCTGCGGGCGATTCGGATCGCGTGTGGCCAATTCAGCGCCTTCAATTCGAGCGGCGAAGCAATCGTCTGGCCAGTCCCTTGGCATGAGCCCAGTGCATGGGCAGGGAGTCGCCCAGGCGCACTTCGAGCACGGTCACCCCGCGCGTGTCGAGCGCGGCACGCAGGGTGTTTTCCGGATCGTGTTGCAGTGGAATATAAGTCGCGCCGATCGCCTCGGCGAGGCGTGGACAATCCAGATTCGGCAGCAGCGTACCGGAAACGTGTCCATAAGCCGCCTGCTGCTGGTTGCGGATCGCGCCGTAGGCTCCATCCGCGAATACGACCACGGTCAGGTCGAGCTTTTCGCGAACCGCGGTCAACAGTTCCAAGCCTGACATCGCCAAACCGCCGTCGCCGATCAGCGCCACGACCGGCCGGGATGGCGCGGCCAGCTTCGCTCCTATCGCGGCACCGATTCCGAATCCCATGGATTGCAGATTGGTCGGCGTGATCAAGCCGCGCGGTGACCATATCGGGAAATGACGCCGCGCCAGATCCTGATGCTGGCCGGAATCGGTGACGAGGATTCCCTCGCGCGTCAGGACGCTCCGCAGCGCGGAAAAAAATGCCGCAGGCTTGCCCATGGGTACGCCGTGGACACGCGGCTCGACATGATCGCACGAATTCTCTTCGCCGCATCGAGCGCGCCATCGCGCGATTTCCTCGGCGGCGAATCCACGCGTGTTCGTGACGCTCCGATCCAGCTGCGACAGCAACATCTCCAGCAGCGTGCGCGCGTCGGCCCGGATGGCGAGATTCGCCGGATAGTTGGCACCCAGCACCTTGGGTGACGTATCGATGTGTACCAATTTCTCTTGCGGGATGCGCAAGCGGAAGCCGCGGCTGCCGTTGTGCGAAAACTTGCAGCCGATCGCCAATATCAGATCGCTGACTTCGATCAGCGCATTCAATGCGTCGCTGCGATTTCCACCCAGTTCGAAGCCCAGCGACAACGGATGGTCCTCGGGAATCGCGCCCCGCCCGGAAGTGGTAGTGAAGACAGGCGCGTTCAGGCGTTCCGCCAATTGCAGCGCCAGGTCGGACGCGCCATGACACCCCTGACCCAGCAACAAGACGCTGCGCCGCGCTGCATGGATAGCGGCGAGCAGCGCCGAAATCTCGGTGGACGCAGCTGCCGGCGTATCGAAGGATTGCGCTTCGGGCGAAGTGGATGCCGGTTCACGCCACACCGCCTTCGCGACCTGCACCAGGACCGGGCCGGGTTCGCCCCTGCGACATTCTTCCGACGCTGCCGCGATGACCGCCGGCACATCGACCGCGCGCTCGATAGTGAACACGCGGCGACATAGCGGTGCCGCGAGCGCTGCCTGATCGATCGCCTGCAATTGAAAAGCGCGGCCGGGCAAACCGGCGGGCGTGCAGGTGATATGCACGAGGGCCGCGGAGTCCAGCGCGGCTTCGGCCAGACCGGTCAGGGCCCAGGTGAATCCGGGCCCGGGAATGGTGAGCAAGGCGGCAGGTTTTCCGCTGGCGCGATAGTAGCCATTGGCCATCATCGCCGCGGAAAGTTCGTTGGTCGCGATGATGGTGCGCAGCCGCGAGGTGCGCAGCGCCTCGAACATTGCCGTGGTTTGTGTTCCCGGCAAGCCGAAGACGTGATCGATGCCGGCGCGCTGCAACGCTTCGCACAGCAACCCGGCCCCGGTCGGATTCATGCGGCTTCTCCGTCCGGCGTGGAACGGGAGCGCAGCAAGCTCGACTTCATGCGTGCCGCCAGGTCCAGCGCGTACTGACCGGCCCGGAACCCGAATCGGTCGGGCCGCGCCGCTTCCAGGCACAGCACCAGCTCGCCGCCGAATTGACTCTTGAAACGGGCGACGGAACCGAGTGAAGCGCCCGTTAGGTCGTTCGCACCGTAGCCGCTGGCCGAAAGATTCTCGAAGATTTTCCAACGCAGGAACGCGGACGCGCCCAATTTCAGGAACTCCTCTTCGGTGGACGCGGCTACCGTGTCGGTCGAGGATCGAGGTCCCGTTAGCACGAGCTGGCTCGCGATAATTCGCCCCGATGGCAAGCGCGCATGATAGAGCCGAGCGAGCCCGGCTTGCCGCAGTGTTTGCACGAAATGGCGAAATCTCTCACGCGGCAGATACAGCGGTGCTCCCTTGCGCTGGTGCGTTTGCATGTGCAGACGATGGAAAGCGTCGAATTCATCATCCGCGCTGACTAGCAAACCCCGTTCTCGGCAACGCTCTATCAGGCGCCGTTGGTCTTTGTGTACCCGCGACCATGCCGCGTCGAGATCGGAGATGTCCACCACATAACTCCAGACCGGTCGCAGCATCCAACCGCGCTCGGCGAAGACACGCAAATCCGTGAGCGTGGAGCGGCATCTGAGGCGCAGTCTGCGATAGGAAGTTTCCGCCAACACGCGTTCCAGCGCGGTGAGGATGTGCAGATCGCGGGCGGTGCGTTGCGAGGGCGAGTGCGCAACCTGCGGTGCGAGCAGGATGCCGTTGTAATGCAGGAGCAGCCGCGGCGATATGTATTTTCCCAAGAGGGAATTCTGCTCGTAGAGTGCGATCCCCCCAACGAGCCGTCCATCGCTTTCGGCGGCGAGCACGCGATAGCTTCCGCCCGCAGCCTCGCAGAGCGCATCCAGATATGCCGGAAGCGAATGCACGCTGCCTTGAGGCGAACTGGCCACGAAGTCCGACCAGCGTGCATGTTCTTCCGCGGGCAGAAAGCGTGCGGTAACCGGAGTACCCAGGACACATCCCCTGTTTCGTCGCGCGACAGTGTTCGCGCGGTCTGTCGGGCGAATCGATATGCCGTTCGCCGGCCGCATCGGAATCCCCGCCGCTGCGCGACCTGCCGAAGCCCGCGCATATAGTAGACTCATTGCTGCCGGCATACCGCCGGCATCTGATCATCAAGACGCAGGGCCGGCCGCGCACCCGCGCCTGCCGGCGAATTGCGCCGCTCGAGAGGAAACATGGCCGGGCAGGACAGGGGCAGGCCGATCGCGATCGTGGTAGGACGCGAACAGACCGGCTTGGGCATGCTGCGATCTCTGCACCAGGCCGGTATTCCGGTGTGCGTCGCGTGTCGAAGCGACAATCTGGTCGCGCGCTCGCGCTGGTATCGCCCCACGCCGGGTGCCGTCCCGTGGGACGGAGAGCCGGGTCCCGAGGCCCTGGCGATATTGCAGGCGATGCCGTTGCAACGCGCCGTGCTGATCATGGGCCGCGATGATGCCGCGCTGTGGGCCGCCGACATACCTTCGGGACCGCTCGCGGATCGATTTCTCGTCAGCAGCAGTTCGCGGGCCACCCTCGAGATATTGCAGGACAAGGCGCGATTCGGTGAATTCCTGGCGAAAACGGATATTCCACACCCGCGCACATTCACGATCCGCACCGCGGCCGACATCGAAGCCATACCGTTCGCCGAGCTCGATCGCGTTTTCATCAAGCCCGCCGATTCCCAGAAATTCGTCAAGGCCGTCGGCGCCAAGGGCATCTGGGCGCGCGACCGCGCCGAATTCGAGAGGGCCTGGCGGGCCCTCGAAAGCCGGGAGCTGCATGTCATCGCGCAGGAATACGTGCCCGGCAGCCCGGCGGATCATTACTTCATCGACGGTTTCCGCGACGCGCGCGGCCGGCTGACCGGCTTGTTCGCACGGCGCAGATTGCGGATCTATCCGCCGCACTTCGGCAATAGCTGCTATTGCGTCAGCATCCCGCTGGACGAGGTTGCGGCAGCGCGCGATCACCTCGTGGAATTGTTGGGCCTGCTCCAGTACCGCGGGATCTTCAGCGCCGAGTTCAAGCGGGATGCACGCGACGGCAAGTTCCGCATCCTCGAAATCAATACCCGCGCGTGGTGGTACGTCGAGTTCGCCACCCGCTGCGGCATCAACGTCTGCCGCATGGCCTACGAGGACGCTTGCGGGCTGGAGGTGAATCCCGCGCCATTGCGATATCCGATCGGAGTGGGCTGCACCAATCTCCCGCGCGACATGCGCGTGGTCCTGGGACGCCGCAGCGATCAACGCGTATCGCCGTGGCGTGCGCTTGCACAATGGTGTCGCGGTTATTGCAGCGTGTTCCGGCTGGACGATCCCCTTCCGGGCCTGTCGATCGCGTGGCGGGGGATCAGCCGCGCCGCTCGACGGATTGTCGGACTACGCCGCACAGAATCCGGGTCGAAGAACGCCACGATCCCCGCGGGTAACGCGAACGGACCGCAAACCTGAGATCACGCTGTCGGCCGGTGCAGGCGGCGCAGGAAAAGTGCGCGTGTGTCGCCCGCGGGAACGCGCGGCAGCGAGAACAGATCGGCGCCGGAGGTGACGAGCGCCTGTCGCGTGGTGACCGCGGCCCGATAGGTTTTGCGAACCAGTTCCATCGCCAGTTCGTCATGCTCGCCGTTTGGAAAGCAGAACAGGTCGACTGCGCGGCCGAGCTTTTGCTCGAGCACGGCCTGGCTTTCGGCGATTTCCGTTTCCAGAAAATCCCTGGGCAGGCCGCTCAGAATCGGATGGGTACTGGTATGGCTGCCGATGGTGATCAGACTCGGATCGAGTTCGAGCAATTGCGACCAGGTCATGGGCGCGAATTCGTCGATCTGCGCCGAGGTGGGTTCGAACTGCTGGGTGCGGGCGGCGACGCTGGCCTGAAATTCGCGCCGGGCGTGGTAAGGCAGTTCCTTGGCGCGCTGCATTAGGTCTTCGACGGTTGCGCCCGAGCCTCCCACCACCTGGGCGAGTCGTCCGAGTTCCGCCGGTTGCAATAATTCGAGCCGGGCGCGCAACTCCCTTCGCCAGATCCATTCGCCCGAATCGATCAGTCCGGGACAGACGAAGAACGTGGCCGGCACGTTCTGTTCGCGCAACAACGGCCACGACACGCGAAAATTGTTGCGCACGCCATCGTCGAAGGTGATGACGATTTCGTCTCCCGAAAGCGAATTCGTGGTCAGGCGGTCCAGCAATTCGCCGAACGAAACCGGTTCGAATTCATTGCGCAACAATTCCAGGTGCGCCTGGAATTCCTCCACGGAGACACTGTCGGGGCTGATGTGGTGGTACATCAAAATGCGCGCGCAGCGAGTCGCCTTGGCGCGGCGCAGCGCGTGGCCCAGCCAGAAGGAAGCCAGGTGCAGGGGTTTGGCAAGCGCCGAGCGCACGACCATCGAATTCATCAAGAGGAGCCCCCCAATCGCGCGTACTTTAATGAAGAGCGCCCGGAACCGCACCGTCGCGATGCTTCGATGCTCGGGTAGGCAGGCTGGCAGCCCTCGTCGACATTGGTATGCATGGCGGCGGTCTCGCCACGGATATACTTGCCGCCTGTGCAGAAAAGAGCACGGGTCATGCCAAGCGCCCAAGCGGCGCTTTCCTTATATGGGAGAATGAATTTGCATCCGAAGCGAAAGATCGCTGTGGATGTTCTCCCGGTACCATTCGCCCCTCATCCGGGTTCGATCGGTTCATCCGCGCCGTGAAGCACAAGGAGAGCGTAGTGAAAGTGCAGGCGCCCATTTTCGTCATCGGACTCGGCCGCAGCGGCTCGTCGATCTTTCACCAGATGTTCGCGGAACATCCGGCTCTGGCCTGGCTTTCCGAGTTGTGCGATCGCTTTCCCGCGAGGCCGGGTGTGAATCGCGCACTGATGCGACTGCTGGATTTGCCGGTGCTGGGCCGCGTACTGAGCCGGCGCTACGAACCGGCCGAGTGCTACACCTTCTGGAATCATCACTGCATGGGATTCCGCCAGCCGTGCCGCGATTTGCTGGCGTCGGACGTGACCCAATTGAACAAGCGGCAGGTGCCTGCGGTCATGGCCAAGCTGCTGACCGGCCGACGACGCCGGCTGTTGTACAAGATCACCGGCTGGCCGCGCCTGGGTTTTCTGTTGGAACTGTTTCCGGACGCGCGATTCATACATGTCTATCGCGATGGAAGAGCCGTTGCGAATTCACTGCTCGCGGTGGATTTCTGGCGCGGCTGGCACGGCCCCTCGCAATGGCGCTGGGGAGAGTTGCCACCCGCGCTTCAAGCCGAGTGGGAGCGGCACGGCCGCTCCTTCGTCGCGCTCGCCGGCATCCAGTGGAAGCTGTTGATGGACGCCACGGCGGAAGCCGCGGCGCGCGTTCCGGCTGGCCAGTACATGGAAGTGCGCTATGAAGAGTTCGTCGCGGATCCGGTCGCGAGATTCCGGGAAGTGGTGAAATTCTGCGGACTGGAATGGTCTTCAGGATTCGAGAAGCGGATCGTCTCGTACAGACTCGAGACCGCCAACAGCAAGTGGCGCGACGACCTTACCGAGGAGCAGCAGAGGGTCCTGCAATCGGTGCTGGCCGAGAGCCTGGTCAGATACGGTTATTCCTGAGAGCCTCGCGCGCGAGTCGCGAAGGCGCAAGACTCCTTTGCCCACCAGAACAAGTATGCGAGCGGAGGGAAGTACGCCGCGGCGGTACGCAAGAGGGTCGCGATGTCCCGTTGACCCAACGCCATCGCGCGCCGAAGGAAATTTCTGGCCTGTGCAAAGTCACGATCGAACAGATACTGCGCGCCCATTCGTGCGAAGGTCAGCGCCCGTCCACGGCGTACCTGCGCGGAGTCTGCCGAAAACAAGTCGGGACGGCGCCGCACCCAATAGTCGATGATCTCGAGGTCGCGTTGCAGGCACGCGTAGGGATGGACGCGGGTTAACGTGCCGGGAGCGCGGCGATACTTGACCAGCACCTCCTCGACGCAGCCGAACTTGTGACGTTCGGCAATGCGCAACCAGAGGTCGACATCCTCGTTGACCAAGTGCGCGCGATCGAAGCCGCCCACCTCCAGCACGGCCGACTTTTTCACCAATGCGGTGGAGGTATACACGAAGTTGTTCATGAACAATTCGCGCAGGACCCACCCCGTCGCATGTGCGCGTTCCTCGAACAGGCTGTGGCGCGCTTCGCGATCGCGCGATAAGTAACGGACATCGCAGTACACCAGTGACACTTCCGGATCCCGATCGACCACCGCCATTTGCGCGTCCAACTTCCGCGGCAGCCACAGATCGTCCGCATCCAGAAAAGCGATCCATTCGCCGCGCGCAAGCTCAATTCCCCGCGAACGGGCCGCTGCGACGCCGCGATTCTCCTGCCGTTCCCAGCGCAGCCACGTCCAGCGTTGTGCGCAGATTTCGAGCAACCTCGGCGTCGCGTCGCTCGAACCGTCATCCACAACGATCAGTTCGAAATCGTGGTAAGTCTGTGCCGCGACGGATGACAAAGTTTCGACGAGTGTAGCTTCCGCATTGCAGGCGGCGACCACCACGGAAACGCGCGGGTGCGATTCGACGACGGCGTGCTCCACGTCGGTGCACAAGGCTCAATTGAACTGCGGCGCCGTGTCCCGCACCGCAGTAGCCGCGCCTCTCTGATCCAGTAGTTCCTGCACGTGGCACTTTATCGTCAACGCGATCGCCTGCATCAAATGATCCTCCAGCTGATAAGGGTCGCGGATTTCCGGCGTGTCCACAGCGGCGCCGCGCGTCGTGGCGCCCAGCAGCACCGCCTTATTCATCGCAGCCGGAAACGTTCTGGAAAGCGCCTGCCAGTTCGCTGTATCCATCAACAGAATCATATCCGCCCATTGGATCATGTCTTTGGTCACCGTACTCGGACGATGATCGCGAAGATCCAGCGCCAAGGTGTTCTCGACCACGCGTACCCAATCCTCGGGCGGAACGCGTTCCGCAGAGGGAAGAAATCCCGCCGACTTCACTTCCAGTCCCGCGTCAGACAGCAGACGAGCGGCAACGGGACTGCGGCAGACGTTTCCGTAACACAGCACCAGCACGCGCCGGATGCGATCGGCGCGCCAGCCCTCTTGCAGTTTCGACCAGTTTTCATCCGTTGCCTTGCGCACCGTGCCGCTCCGCTGATCCCGATACAACGACCCCAAGCTGGATCGCATGCAGGTCCACCAAACGCCGGGTGCTCGCCAGCGAAAGAAGTCCCAACGTTCGGATCCGATGAATATCCGCAGCAATCCCCACCAGTCGGCTGCCTGCAGAGGTTTGATGCGCAGCGGATTGTCACGCTCCTTCCAGGATTGCGCATACCAGACCAGATCGAGCGCAAGATGCCGCATGTACAAGCCGCGACGGTAGCGAGGCTGCTCGCCCGGCGGCTCGCCCCGTGCCAGCCGCAGCAGTCCCGCCGGAAAATCCACGCCGGCTGCTACCGCGAGAGGCAGCGAGCCCCACAGCCGTGGATTGATCTCCATCAACCTGTACTCGCCCTCCGGCGACACCTTGAACTCCACCATGGCCACGCCGTGCCAGCGCAGACGTGACAGCAGTGCGTTCGCCGCGCGCAGCAGAGGTTCGGGCGCTTCGATGGAGCGCCGGTAAGTGCTGGCCCCGCCGGTCACGGGCAGCGCATGTACGCGTTCGTGCGCAAACCACCAGCGAAGCTTTCCATGCTCGAACAGCACCTCCACCCCGGCGCCGCGTCCACGAAAATATTCCTGTCGAATCACGGGCGCGTGCGGAAGCATTTTCGCGCACGCATCGAGGGCGCTCCGGCGGTCTGCACAGATATGCGCACCGAATGACCGCATTCTGCCTTGCACGGGTAGTTTGCTGTAGAGCGGCTTGATCACGACCGGATAGCGGATCGACTGCGGCAAGTCGTTCAGCGAAGTCATCAGCGAGCTTGCAGGTATTGGTATTCCCAGTTCTGCCGCCAGCTCCAGCGTGCGCAGCTTGTTCAAGGCGAGGTCGATTGCGTCCTCTTCCGGAATCGCCATGCGGACGCGCAGCTCGGGCGAAAGATCGCGCGCCTTCAGCGCGTGCAGCGAAACCTCGGTGGTCGGGATGACCAGTTGGTAGTCCTCGCGACGGAACAGGTCTTCCGTCCAGGTCCGCAGCGCCGCTGGCGGCTCGGGCTGGGTGAGGACTCTCGTCAAGCCCTGGAGCGAAAAGCCGCAACGACCGCCGGGCGTGGACAGATGAATTTCGCAGCCGGGCGTCAGCGCCAGCAGGCATTCCGTTGCGGCGGCGCTTTGTCCATCGAGAATCAGAACCTTTGGTTTGGCCATGGAGTGCAAGCGCCGGTTCAGTGCGACTTGGCGACGGAAGGGGAAGAAATCATGCCTGAGCCGGACCCCCGGATGAACTCCCGGCGCGGGCACCGTATCACGCTTCTCACCGCACATGCCGGTGCCGTGATTAGAATTGCGGACGGCGCCGTGCTGCGCGATCGCGAGTTCACGGTTCCAGGGGGAAAGATCGTCATGTCCAAGCTGGGCACCACAAGAATTCCCTCGCTGGATGGTCTTAGGGCGGTTTCGATACTGCTGGTGTTGTACGGCCATCTGTGCGGCACCGGCGGCTTCGGGGTGTCGCACGATGCCTACCGGAACGGCCTAGGCGATCTCGCGGGCCTCGGAGTGCTGGTGTTTTTCGTGATATCCGGATTCCTGATCACCTCGCTGCTGATGAGCGAGCGTCAGTACACCGGCAGCATCTCCCTGCCACGTTTTTATCTCAGGCGCGTCCTGCGCATTTTTCCCGCGTTCTATGTGTTCGTCGCAGCCTTGTTGCTGGCGAATTTGGCCGGACTGTACCGGCTCGATACGGCGGATTTCCTCTATGCGGCGACGTACACGGTCAACTATTACCCGAACCATCCCTGGCCCATCGCCCATCTCTGGTCGTTGTCCATCGAAGAGCAGTTCTATCTGCTATGGCCGCTCACACTGAAATGGCTGGATGAGCGGACGGCACTGCGCGTCGCCGTTGCCGCGATCTTCATCGGTCCTTTGGTGCGCACCGGAATCCTGGAATGGACATTCCACGTCGATCCCCGAAATCCGCTGGCGGACATGACGATTTTTCCTGCCATGTTCGATTATCTGGCGACTGGCTGCGCCCTCGCGCTGCTGCGGCCGTGGCTTCTCAAACAGACTTGGTACCTGCGTCTGACCTCCAGCCGTTGGTTGGCACTCACTATTCCGCTGATAGTGCTGATCAACCGGGAAAGAGGTTACACGCTGGCGGTGCTGCTCGGTTCTCCCATCGTGAACGTATGCATGGCGCTGTTGATCGAATCGAGCACGCGTCATATCGAGTCATTCGCCGGTCGATTGTTGAATTGGAAGCCGGTCGCCTTTCTGGGCGTGTTGAGTTATTCGCTGTATCTATGGCAGCAGCCATTCCTGGACCGCGAATCGCAGGCGTGGTGGTGCGCGTTCCCGCAGAACCTGACCTTCACCTTCATCGCGGCCCTGCTTTCGTATTTCATCGTCGAGCACGCGTTCTTGGGATTGCGGCGGCGGCTGGAACGCGTCACCGTGCTGCCAACGCGCAGCGAAGGATTGGCCGCAGGATCAAGCTCCGGGCCGGTGCCGGTGCTACTCGAAACCGGCACCCGCGCTTCGCCGACCGAGTGAGAACCAAGCTT
>DATFCO010000156.1:0-5570 GCA_035253005.1 Rhodanobacteraceae bacterium | reverse complement strand
GCGATCTGTCCGGCGATGCGCAACAGGCCTTGCGCATCGCCGGCGATCGCGAAGCGACCGTCATGCAGTTTCAAACCCGCGCGCGGCAACTCGGCGGCGAAGTTCTGCGTCTGGATTTGTCCCTGGAACTGCGGTGCTGACAACGTACCGCCTAGCGTCAACCTACCGCCCAATGTGCCGCGCACGTTGGCGACTTCGGTGGAGAGCGCTTCGAGAAACGCGAGGCTGCGCAGGTTGGCGCTGACGGTTCCGTGCAGCGCGTGCTCCGGGCCGCTCAATGTAAAGTCACCATTGACGTGTCCGCCGTCGCTCAGGTTGCCGGTCAGGCGGACGTGCTGGATTTGTCCACTTGCAGTCGCGTCAACGGTCAAACCGGTCCATGACAGCAGCGCGTTGTTGGGGGTGGATGCGAACGCAAGAGCACCGGCGCTGGCCTGGATGGTCGCATTGCCATTGACGCTGCCGTCGGCGCGCAGTGTCAACTGGCCGGAACCGGACAGCGCTCCGCTGGCGCGCAGCGGTTCCGTGTTTGACGCCAGCGTCGCCAGCAACTGCATCGGCAATCGTTGCAGTTGATAACGCGCGGTGAGCGTGCCATCCGCCCTGCGATCCGCGGCGAGACACAGGCTCGGTTCGCCGGCGCTCAAACAGAGCTGCGACAGCGAAGCCGCGCCACTCTTCCAGCTCAGCGCCGCCGGTTGTTGCTGCCGCCATTCCGGCAATCCCTGCGGCGTGAAATGCAGATCGTGCAGTGTGCCGCTCCAGCTTTTCGATTTCGCGTTCCAGCTTCCCTGCAGCGCCAGTGCGGCGCTCAACTGCGGCCCACGCGCATCAAATTGCAAGCGATGCGATGCCGCCGTGCCGTGCGCTGCGAGATGCGCGGCATCGAAGTCCAGTCCCGAGGCGTGCACGCTGTTCAACGCCAGATTGAGATCGCCGCCGGGGCGGCTGATATCGGGAATGGATGCAGTAAGTTGCAAGGCATCCACGCTGCGCCCACTCATGGCGAGATGTTTGCCATGCAGTTGTCCATTCACCGCCAGCTTCGGCCACGCGCCGCGCACGGTGAACCGGCCTTGCAGCGCACCGGAAGCCTGCGGCAGCCAGTCGGCCAGCGTGGCGATGTCGAGCGCAATGGTCGCGTTGGTGCGCGCGCCGCCTTGACCCTGCGCGCGGATGCGGCTGTGACCGACGGCCAGCAGCAGCGTGCCGTCGAGCAGATTGTCCGGTGTGATGCGCAGATCGGCCTGACTGCCGTTGACGCTGCGTTGGCGCAAGGTGCCCGTGACGCGATCGAGCTTCAGCGTGGCCCGCGGGCCGCGCGATGTCAGTTCGCCTTGCGTGGCCAGCGAGAAATCCAGCGCACCATTCCAGCCGGCGAGCAACGCGCCTGGATCGAACTTGCGTGCGGTCGCATCGAGCTTCCAGGAAAACTGCGGCTGCAAACCGATCGTGCCGCTCGCGCCCAGGCCGCCGTTCTTCTGCACCAGTTTCAGCGTCTGCAATGCGATCTGTTGCGGCGTGCCTTGGAGCTTCAATTGCAGATTCGCCAGCCTGTCGGGCGGGCCGATCGCCAGCGCGCCATCGAGCGAATAGCTTTGCGCGCTGCCGCCGAAATGCGCCTTCCCGTGAGTTGCCAGCGTCTGCCCCGCAATGTCGGCGGGCACCAAAACATCCTGCCATTGCAGATCGAGTGCAGCGGAAATCGGATTCGCATCCAGATGCACGGTTCCGGTTGCGGTCGCAACGCCCGCAATTTGCGGCGAGCGCAAGCGCAGCGGCTCGAACGTCAGCGTGTTGCCTTGCAAGCGGAATTGCGCCGGATCGAGCAGCAGCGTGCGATTATTGATTGCAAGCTTTCCGACCAGCTTGCCGCCTTGCGCATCGCCGTAACCCCGCAGGTCGAGCGCGAGTGTCTTGATCGAAGCGGGCAAGTCGAAGGGCAGGGCGCGCGCATCGAAAGCCGGCGCATTCAACGCCACCGTCCAGGCATGACCCGCGCTCAATTTCACCGTCGCATGCAGATCGGTGCGCAAAGGCGAGGCGATGTGCGCGTGCACCAGCGCAGTCGAACCATCCGATTGCCTCTCCAGATCGGCGATGTAGCGGGTGCCGTTCTGCGACCAATCCAGATGTGCTTTTCCGTGTCCGCTGTAGCCGGGAGCGAGCGCCACCACGCCGTTCAAGGACGCGCTGCCCTGCGGTGCATGCAGGTCAAGCTGCTTGATTAGAAGTTGGTCGTTGCTCCAGATGCCTGCAATTGCCAAGCTGTTGGCCGCGAACACTTGTTTGCCGGCCTGATGCACATCGATGCGCGTCAACAGCGTGTCGTTCAACACCACCGTCAATGGCGGCTGCAGCGAAGTGCTTTGCGAAGAGCTCGACGCGCCGAGCGTCAGATCGGTGCCGTCGATCCGCGCATATCTGATATGCAATCGCCGGCCCAGCAAGGCCAACGGTTGCAGACCGACTATGGCGGAATCGACATGCAGCACGTCGCCGCTGTCGTCGTGATAGCGCAAGTCATGGATGATGGTTTCGCCCGCCAACGTGCCGCTGGCGCTCGCGTAGGAAAATTGACCATGCATCAGCGCCACGCCGCGATCCAGCGCGAAGCGCAAACCGGACGGCGTGTACAGCAGCCACGCGAAGAAGATCGCCAGCAGTACCAGCAACGCGACGATCGCGATGCCGATGCCGGCAATCCATTTACGCGCGCGCGTCACAGGTCAGGCCCTATGACGATGTGCAACTGCGCGCCGTGGTAATAGCGGTTGTTGACCGGCACACCGATGTCCACGCGCACCATGCCTACCGGCGAGCGCCAGCGCACGCCCAGGCCCGCGCCGGTCTGCGCGTGGAACGCGGTGCCATCGAACGCATCGCCCGTATCGACGAACGCGGCCATGCCCCAATCGCGCGTGAAGTAGTGTTCGACTTCCGCACTGGCGACCAGCAATCGCGTGCCGCCGATCACGCGGTCGTACGAATTGCGCGGACCGATCGCCTGGTAACCGTAACCGCGGATCGAACGGTCGCCGCCGGCGAAGAAGCGCAGTTGCGGCGGCAACTTGTCGAATTCGCCGACCGAAGTCGCGCCGGCATCGCCGCGCAGGATCAACCGGTCGCGGCGGTCCAGCGCGTGGATCCATTTGAAATCCGCCAGCGCCTGCACGAAATGGGTGCTCGGTCCGGGACCGGCACGGCCGATCAGATTCAGCGACCAGCCGCGGCGCACGAACAGCGGATTATCGGCGACCTTTTTCGTCAACGCGGCTTCGCCGTACACCAGCACGCTGCGGCCGTGCTCTACGCCGGGCTCGTTGACGTCTTGACTGTTGCTCGCGCCGACGGTGAAGGTGCCGCCCACCAGATGCAACCCCATCGTGCGCACGAAACCATGCCAGTCCTTCGTCTCGTTGGCGGCGAGTGAAAAAGTATGCGCGATAGAAGTCCGGGTGTTCTCGTCGCGGAAGCCCACGCCGAAATTGAAGCTGCGGTGATCGGGACCGGGTTGCGGGATTTCATACACCGCCTGCGCCGTCTTCAACCTCTGCGCCACGATCACTTCGGTATTCAACTTGTGTCCCTGGCGATTGAGCCAGCGCCAGCGCACGCCGCCGCGCACGCCGGGGCCGGTGTCGGTGCCGACGAATACGCCCGCGGTGTAAACGTGTCGCTTGGCCGGCGCGACCTCCACCTTCACCGGCACCACGCGATCCTTCGCCTCCGCGACCTGCGGCTCGACATCGACGATCGAAAAATAATCCGCGTCGGTCAGCGACTGCTGCAGGGCCAGCAGATCGGATTGCGAATACCAGTCGCCGCTGCTCCACGGCACGTAGCGCTGCAGGAAACCCGGCGCGAACTGCGAACCTTCGAAATCCACCGCGCCGAGCTTGTAACGTTCGCCCGGCGCGTAGTGCAGATGGATGTCGGCGTGATCCTGCGCGCGCGTGACCTCGACGCGGTGCTCGGTCGCCTTCGCATCGAGATAACCGTTTTCCAGCAGTGCCGAACCGATGGCGCCCTTCGATGCTTCGTACACGGAATCCTGCATCGTTTCGCCGGCGCGCGGATGAAAACCGCGCACCGCCTTGCGCACCGGTGGCAGTTGCGCCGCGGGGCCGGGCAGTTGCAGATCGAGCGTCGCCACTTTCGTCGGCGGTCCCGGCGTCACTTGCAACCGCACCTGCCACGTGCCATCGACGTGTTCGAGTTTGCTGGTGGCCTGCGCGTTGTAGTAACCGTACGGCCGCAACGCGATCTGCGCTTCCTTCGCCGCGTCATCGGCCAGCACACGTGCCTGCGTTTCGGTGACGTCATTGCGGCCGGCGTAGCGCGACGCGGAAAGGTTGTCGCGCACCGCGGCTTGCAGAGCCTCGTCTACACCGCTGATCGAAACCGTGATCTTCTCCGCGCGTGCGGACAACGCGAAGCCGAGCAATGCGAAGGAAAGAAGAAGAACGTTCCGTGTAAGCGCAGACTGCATCCGGAGCTAGTTTACGGGAACCACGCTCGCGCTCGCCGGTTGACCTGCACCATCTCGCTTTGCCATCGTTTCCGTCTGTGCGGCTTGCTGCGGTTCTTCCCGCGAGCGATGCGCGATGTATGCGCCGATCAACGCAGACACATACGGAATCGCCTGCGCGGCCAGGATCACCATCCACAACATGCCTTCGACGTATCGGCCGCCGTAGTCGACGATCATGCCGATGATCGCCAGCGTCAGCGCGATCGCCATCAGCAATTCTTCGCGCACGGAAGCGAACGCGCTGGGTTTCTTGGTCAGTCTGCGGCTTTTGGCGGTGCGCACGAACACGCCTTGTTTCTTGAACAGGCCGCGCCAGATGCCGCGCGCGATCGCGTGGCTCAAGCCCATGCTGGCGATCGAGGCCATGATCGTCTCGCGCCAAGAGCACGGCACGCGTGCGCGGAACAGCACGATGCCGAACAGCGTCTTTGCCGCGAAGAAGCCCAGCACCGGAATCAGGAACAACTGCATCGGCAGGCTGAAGATCGACGGTGCCGCGAGCATGCCGGCGGTCCAGGCCAACGCCATCAGTGTGAACACCAGGTGCAGCGCATCGGCGAACCACGAGAACCAGCCGGTGAGGAAGTGGAAACGCTGGCCGGGCGACAGCGGTCCGCGATGCACCATCCAGCCCCAGCGGCCTTTCAATATCTGCATCGCGCCGAAGGCCCAGCGCGTGCGCTGCGACTTGTAGGCGGTGAAATCCGCCGGGGTCAGGCCACGTCCCATCACTTCATCGACGTAAATCAAGCCGTAACCGGCGTGCATCAATCGCAAGCCGAGTTCCGCGTCTTCGCAGATCGTCCATTCCGCCCAGCCGCCGGTGCCTTCCAGCGCCGAGCGCCGCACCATCGTCATCGTGCCGTGCTGGATGATCGCGTTGCGTTCGTTGCGATGGTGCATGCCGATGCGGAAGAAACCGTCCGATTCCCAACTGGTCATGCGGCGGAACGCGTTGTGTTCCCACTCGCGGTGCGCCTGCGGACACTGCACCACCGCGACTTTCGGATCGTGGAAGTAGCCGGTGAGCGCGGAC
>DATFCO010000155.1:0-5800 GCA_035253005.1 Rhodanobacteraceae bacterium | reverse complement strand
CACGCCGACCGGCTTGCCCGATTGCACCAGCAGCGATTCGTCGTCGTTCAATTCACGCAATGAACGGAGAATCGCGTCGAAGCATTCCCAGTTGCGCGCGGCGCGGCCGATGCCGCCGTACACGACGAGTTCGGCAGGATTCTCCGCCACCTCCGGATCGAGATTGTTCTGGATCATCCGGAACGGCGCTTCGGTGAGCCAGCTCTTGCACGTCAATTGCGTGCCGCGCGGCGCGCAGATCGTGCGCGCGGTGTCGATGCGGGTGGGTGCGTTCATGGGAAGCTCCGGCGAATCAAATCGGAAGTATAGGTCAGCCCGACGATCAGCCGTGCGCGGCGTTCGTGGGCGCGCTCGCCTGCCGCTGAAGTACTGTGCGCAGATGCGCGATGTAGGCGTTGAAGCGCAGATTCTTTTTGTCGGTGAAGAAGTGCGATTCGAGATAATCCGTCGTCTCTTTCAATCCCGGCCGCGGCTGCTGCATCTGGATGGCGGCGCGCAACGTCCAACCACCCGGGTCCTGCGGCGCTTTCGCGATCAGCTTGTCGGCGATATCCCAGGCCTTGTCCCACTGTTTTGTTTGCATGTAGATGCCGCTGAGTTGCCCGAGCACCCAGCCGTCGTCCGGATTGAGCCTCGATGCGGTTTCGAAATCGGCTTGCGCGTGCGGCAGATCGTTGCCGATCAGATACGCCCAGCCGCGTGCCTTGATCGCGTATTCGTCGCCGGGCGATTGCGCGAGCAAACGATCGGCTTCATCGGTCGCCCACGGAATGCGGTCGAACTCGACCAGGTCGTAGATGCGTTCGATGCGCACGTCGCGCAAATCGGGATCGAAACGCAAAGCTTCCGAAAAATAGATCGTCATGGCTTGCGGATTGCCGGCGTCCTTCGCGGTGTAAGCGGCATCGCTCAAGTCCTGTACGCTTCCGAGTTGGTCCAGCACCGCCGCGTAAGCGGACAACTGGACGGCATCGGAGCACTTGCACTTCTGGATGCGGTACGAATCCGGACCTGAAACAAGCAGACGCAACAACGGGTCGCGTTTCGCACGCTTTTGCGCATCGGCGGCGATCGCGCTCATGGCTTCCAGCGAGCCGTACCAGTTGGGCTGTTCCAGCCACATCCATCTATCGTAGATGTAGAGATCGCCGGGAGCCTCCGCAAGACCGCGCTTTGCGGCGTCCAGTCCGTAGTTCTCCCCGAACGTCATGCCGCCCAGCGAGATCATCGCCGAGTACGCGGGCGTGATCTTCGGGTTCAATGCCAGCGCGTGTTTCAGGTCGGCGTCGGCCAGTCGAGCCAGGCGATCCATCGCATCGATCGCGCTCTGCGGCGTTTCAGAAAGATATTTTTCGCCGCGCGCGTCGAAAGCCATGCGCTCGTATTCATAGCCGCTCGCCGCGTACGCGAATGCGCTGTTGGGAGACTGGCGTTTCCAGTTGTCCAAGGTGGTGCGAATATCGAACGACGCCTTGGCGAAATCGGTGATGAAAATGCGATCCAGCCTGCCGCGTGCATCCGGATCGCTCATCTGCGCGTGCAATGCCGCGTCGAACATCCCATCCAGTTCGTGCGCGCGGCCCGACTGCACCAATTGCCGGACTTGCGCGTAAGTGATGATCGGCTGCAAACGGTATTTGCAATACGCGACCACTTCGTCGCGTTCCCAATGGCTATCCGGCGGATCGGGATAGGCGAGACACCGTTGCAGCGGATCGGCGATCTTCTCGGCGCGTTCGGCGGCATCCAGAAACGTGTTGGTTTCCACGCGGGTGAACGAGCGGCCCTTCGGCAAGGGCGCGGCGCTCTCCGCGCGTTCGACCGCCGCTCGCTTCGCGTTCGCGGCAACGAATTGCCTGATGTTTTTCGTCGCGAGCCAGAACAGGCCGCCGATGAGCAGCCAACCGGCGATTCCGACCAGCAACCAATGCCACGCTTTCATGGGTTCCCCTCCCCTGTTTCAACGATAGCACCGCGCGGCGGCGGCGGTATTCTCGCCGGTAAAGATGACGTTCGACACTGGCCGCGTTTCCGCGGCGGCGTGAGCATCTCCGCCGGATCGAACGTGCACGAGGAGACCACCATGATCGGCAAGTCCGCGGTTCTCGCAGCCGCTTTGGCGGTGGCCGCGTCCGCTTTCGCGGCGCAGGAAATTCCGGCGTACGTAGCGAAAGCCGTGGCCGACCCTTCGCGCGGTGCGGATGCGAAGATCGACGCGCGCCGGCACGTCGCCCAGATCACCGCATTCGCCGGCATCAAGCCGGGCGACAAGGTGCTGGAGCTGATTCCGGGCAGCGGTTACTTCACGCGAGTCTTCAGCAAGGTCGTCGGGCCGACAGGACATGTTTACGCCGTATGGCCAAAGCCCTACGACGACGAATCGCGTCCGGATTCCGACAATCTGCGCAAGTTGTCGAAACAGCCGGGCTACGGCAACATCAGCGTAGCGATCCAGCCGGCGGCGAAGTTGACCGCGCCCGAACCCGTGGACGTGGTGTTCACCTCGCAGAACTACCACGACTATCCCGACAAGTTCATGGGCAGGATCGATCCCGCGGTGTTGAACAAGGACGTGTATGCCGCGCTGAAACCCGGCGGCACGTACGTGATCGTCGATCATGTCGCGGACGCGGGTTCCGGCATGCGCGACACCGATACGCTGCATCGCATCGATCCGGCGATCGTGAAGAAACAGGTGATCGCCGCCGGTTTCGTGTTCGACGGCGAAAGCGACGTGCTGCGCAATCCCGCCGACGATCACAAGCTGGCCGTCTTCGACAAGTCGATCCGCGGACGCACCGACCAGTTCGTGTACCGCTTTCGCAAGCCGGGCGGCTGATTACGTTGCAACGAGTGCACGATTGCGTCGCTGTGCCGCGTTAAGATGATCGGCAGTTCATGCGATGTACGAACATGGATGCCGATTACTGGCTGCAACGCTGGCATGAGGGCCGCACCGGCTGGCACCGCGATGCAGTGATGCCGCTGCTGCAGAAGCATTGGCCCGCGCTCGACGTGCCGCGCGGTACTCGCGTGCTAGTGCCGCTGTGCGGCAAGACGCTCGACATGCCGTGGTTGGCCTCGCAGGGATTGAAAGTGCGCGGCGTGGAACTGGCGTCGCTGGCGATCGGGCAGTTCTTCGCGGAACAGAAGTTGCAGCCGCAATCGCGCGTGTCGGCAGGCGGCACGCATCACGTTGCCGGCGAAATCGAGATCGTCGAAGCGGACGTTTTCGCGATCGACAAATCTCTGCTTGCCGAATGCGGCGCGATCTACGACCGTGCCGCACTGATCGCATTGCCGCCGCCACTGCGCGAACGCTACGCGCGCGAAGTCTACGATCACATGCCTGCCGGCTGCCGTGACCTGCTGATCACGCTGGAATTTCCGCAACACCAGATGGAAGGCCCGCCCTTCTCGGTGGAAGAACGCGAAGTGCATCGATTGTTCGGCGAGCACTGGGACATCGATTTGATGGAACGACGCGACATCCTCGCCGATCAGCCGATGTTTTCCGATCAAGGCGTCACCGCGTTGAGCACCGTCGTGTACGCGCTGGAACGCCGCGCCGAATAGCTGCTTCAAATCCGGCGACGCAGCTTTGCAGACTGCGCGCCGGCTTCATTTTGTTGCAATCTCTCGACGAAAGGTTTGTTGCGGCAACCCTTTTCCATCCGCCACAACGCATCGAACATTCCCGGGGCGGCTTCGTCCATCAGCTCCTGTGAAACTTCGGCCATGGTCACCAGCGCCTTGCGCAAACGGCGCACCTCGCCCGCACCCTTGCGCGTCAGCGCGACCACCGTGCGCCGTCCATCGGCATCATCCGCGCGCATGTCGACGAACCCCGCGATCTTCAGTTGTTTTATCCAATTGATCACCAGCGGATGCGACTGGCGCAGCAACTTCGAGAGTTCGGTCACGCCCTGCGGACCGCGCTCGTCGAGCGCGAGCAGCGTGGAGGTGGTGCGCGGCGGAGCCATGACGCCCACTTGTGGATACCACTGCTCGGCGCCGCGGACGAGTTCGTCCGAAAGCCGGCGCAGCAAGTGTGCGAGAAAGGCCGGCCCCTGCCGGTGAATGAAGTCGCTCATTGAACCGTGCTCCGATCCGAAACCGCTGGTCGTCTTGGGCTTGATTATCGCACGGATTTATGTAAATGTTTACGTAAATCGGCACCCTTCGCTTGAGCGGACATCGGTCATGCAAAATCCAACATCGGGTTCCGGACCGTTCGCGCGTGCGGCGATCCTTTCGCTTGCGACGCTGCTGATGATCCTGCCGGGCAGCCTTGCGCGGGCGAAAGACCGCATCAGCGACTGCCGCATCGGCATCTATCGCCTTGGCGACCGCAGCACGGTGGATATCGGCGCAACCGATGGCGACCACCTGCGCTGGCGCAGGGAAGACGGCACAACGGGCGCGCTGACCCTCGCGTGGGGTGACACCTGGACCAGCACGCTGGGTTGGACCAATCGGCCCGACGGCAAGCGGGTATCGTTCGACTGCGGCAAAGGCACGATCGTGTTCGCCGGTGTTCGCGGTGAGCGAATTCCGCTGCAAATCACCAATGCGACTTTCCAGGGCTCGGGGGTGAAGCTCGCCGGCCGGCTGGTCATGCCGAAGGGCAACGCGCGCGTGCCTATCGTGGTGCTGATTCACGGCTCGGAGCATTTTTCCGCGCGGGATTTCTATTCGCTGCAACGGCAATTTCCCGCCGAAGGCATCGGAGCCTTCGTGTACGACAAGCGCGGCACCGGCGCGTCAGGCGGCAGATACACGCAGAATTATCTGCTGCTCGCCGACGACGCGATTGCGGCGGTGAACGCAGCGAAGCGGCTTGCCGGGGAGCGTGCGGGCCGCATCGGCTACCAGGCAGGCAGCCAGGGCGGCTGGGTCGCGCCACTGGCGGCGAAGATATCGCCGGTGGATTTCGTGATCGTCGGATTCGGACTCGCCGTTTCACCCCTGGAAGAGGATCGTGAGTCCATCGCGATGGACATGCGGGATCATGGCTATGGTCCCGACGTGACGGCGAAGGCGATGAAAATCGCCGATGCGACCGCAACACTCCTGCTCAGCGGCGCTACCGAAGGCTACGATCGACTCGCCGCGGTGAAGGCCGAATATGGACACGAGCCCTGGTTCAAGTACGTGCACGGCGACATCACTTTCGTTGCGCTCCAGACTCCGGAGGCCGTGCTCCGCAAGGAAGGGCCGGCCATGATCGCCGGCGTTCCGGCGGACTACGACCCGATGCCGGTGCTGCGCAACCTCGACACGCCGCAGTTGTGGATCCTTGGCACCGACGATCACGACGCACCCAGCGCCGAAACTGCACGTCGCCTTCGTTCATTGCAGACGCAAGGCAAGCCGATCACGCTCGTGATGTTTCCGCACACCGAGCACGGCATCTACGAATACGAAATCGGAGCCGATGGAAGCCGCGTGGATACCCGCAATCCGGATGGCTACTTCCAGATGATGCGCGATTTCATCCTGCACGGAAGCCTGGAGAAGCAACGCTACGGAACGGCTTCGATCTCTTATCCATCCGCGGCGAGCACGAACGATCGACGGCGTTGAGCGATCGCGCTCAGTAACCGATTACCTCACCATCCTTGCGCATCTCGGTCGCGCCCCAGTAGACGTGGTTCTTCGCGTCGTACTGGATCGCTTCGTAACCGCCGAACGCGCCGGTGCCGGACACGACCTTGTAGCCGCGCTTCTGCAACTCCGCTTTCACCGCCGGATCGAAACCGGATTCCATTTCCACCGTGCCGATGCCTTGCGACTTCTC
>DATFCO010000154.1:0-6390 GCA_035253005.1 Rhodanobacteraceae bacterium | reverse complement strand
CGGGTGTGTGCGGTCATGGAACACCCTGATGTGCGCGACGCGCGCGTCGGCGGTCCGCTCGTAACCGATGCGGCCGCCGGTGTTGTAGTTCTTCTGGTAACTGGCCGAGTTCAGCGGCGCGATCGTCACGCGCAGGCGCGCGCCGGCGGGAATGCGCCGAGCCATCCAGTAGAACTCGAATGGAATCTCGACGATCTGATTCGGCTGCAACAGTTCCTGCTTGAAGACGCTGTTGCGGAAGCGCGCGCGGCGGATGTCCTCGCCCAGCCGCACGGCCGAGCCGTCCGGCATCACCATCAACACCTGCGCCCACAGATCGAAATCCGGCGCGTCGGATTGCACTTGCAGCGAAAGCTTCATCTGGCCCGCGACTTCGACGTCGTGCGCCAGCGGCTCGGAGTGGAAAACGATCGCGCGCTTCTGGAAATCGCGAAACTGGCTGGTCAACCCTTCGTCCGGGAGGTAAGGCGCGAACGCGAGTTCTGGCAGTTCGTGCGGATCGCTGACGATCGTCGCCGGTGTTTCGTCGGCGGGCACAGCCGCCTGCAATGACCCGGAATGGAAAACATCCAGCACCGTGTTGTCCGATGCGGAAAGATAAAAGTCGAGACTCTTTCCCGATAATGCGGCTGCAAGCGACGGCGCGTGGCGCCATTCATCCGCGCCGAGCATGAAGTAATTGACGTGATCCTGCAGCAGCGCCGGCCGCAGCCCGCGTCCGAGAAGCCAGTCGAACCAGTCGGCGTGCAGCTTGACCATGTCGAGCACGGCCGCATCCGGAATCGCAATCCCCATGATCGTTTTGTCCGGGCGTTGCGTGCCCAAGTGATCCCAAGGGCCGATCACGATGTAACTTCTGTCGGTTTCGGCTTTCGACGCGTGCGCTAAGTAGTTTCGGTAATAACGCAGCGCGCCCGGCTGGTCGTCGTCGAAAAACCCGGTCGCCGTGAGGATCGGAAAACGCATTGCCGCGTAGTCGGCGGCTTGGGGTTCGGCGGCGAGATTGAATGACTCGTCGCCGACGTGATCCAGCCATACCTTCATGAACGAGCGCTTGCCTTGCACATCGCTCATCCACCAGTCGTCCTGCGGAATGCCGATCGCTTCGTCGAGTTCGCCGAACGGTTTATATGCTGAGTACTGTTCCAGCATCTTGCCTTCCCAGTAACCGGCGTTGGCAATGAAGCCGGTGTTGAGCGTGCGGCCCGCGGTGTAACCCAGGATGACGGCCGACCACGCCTGCGGAATACCGTTGGTGTTGGGTACGTCCCAGCCCGGGTAGATCGGCACGTAAGGCGTGATGCCCGCGAGGTGCGGCGGATGTTGCGCGGCGGTGCGCCACTGCGTCATGCCGACGAACGAACCACCGTACATGAAGACGTGGCCGTCGCTCCACGGCTGCTTCGCGATCCACTCGATGAGGTCGTGGCCATCACGCCCCACCTGCAAACCGAGACTGTCGTTCTTCTCTCCACCGGAACGTCCGCGTCCGCGCACTTCGGCCTGCACGAACACGAAGCCGCGTTTGGCGAAGGCGGCGGGCTCCCCGCGCGTACCGCCGTCGATGTCGTACTGCGTCAGTTCCAGCACCGCCGGCGCCTTGCCGGCAAGGTGCGAGGGCTTTGTGATCCAGGCTTCCAGCGAAACGCCGTCCCGCATCGGGATCATGCGGCCCATCTCGATGTCGTAACCGGGACCGATTTGATCCGCCGGCGCGCTTTGCGACGCGGCCGTCATGACGACCGCCAACGCCGTCGTGGCAATCAGTGATGCGCTGAAGACGCGCGAGAGGAACGAACGGAGGGCAATGTGCATGAGATTTCCTTGCGAAGGTTCGATGCTCTTTCAATGCTTCGGCCGGAAATCCGGATCGCCGGTGCGATCACTGCGCACCCGCCGGCGCGCGCACGTTGTCGTACGTGACATGCGTTTCAGCGTGTACTTGCTTGCCGGCCACCTGTGCGTCCGACACGGTTTTCAGCGTCAGCCCGTTGGCTCCGATCCAGATCTGCTCACCCTCGGATTTGTAGGATCCAGCGGCCATGCTTTGTGTTGCCGCGTAGACGGTCGCACGCTGGCCATCCACGGTTTCCGTTCGCAGGACCTTGCAGTTGGAAAAGGAACTGCCGGATTGGCGCAGGGCATCCAGGGTTTCCTGCGGCGTTATCGGCACGGTCATCCACTTGCCGTTGCCGGCGCGAATGGACAACGTGGTGGTCGTATAGATTTTCTCGAGAGGCTTGCCGTCCACCGTGGACACCTCGTGGTAAGGCGTCCTGGCGAGTTTCGCCACGGCATCCGTGACGGGCTTGCACGATGCGTCGTCGGCGAGCGCGGGCGGGGTGGCGAGACTGCTCGCGAGTGCGGCGAGGACGATGACGAACAATGGCTTGATGGTTTTCATGTTGTCTCCGGAACAGCGATTGCGTCACCGACGCGCGCCGAATTGCGTTCTTGTGCGACCTTCACGGCGTCGAACTCCAGTGGTAGGAGATGTGACCTTTGCCCTTGCCCGTGATGTCGCCGTCCTGTTCTTCCTTCAACAGGCGTCCGCTGGATTTGGAAATCCAGATCGTGGCGGTCGTCGATCCGCTGTCGCCCTTGTATTGTTCGCGATAGACGGACGCGGATTGGCCGTCCACCGTCTCATCGCGCAGATAACTGCAACTGTGGTCGCCGAAGGCGTAGAGCTTGGGCGTGTCCGCGGCAAAGGCGTAGCCGGATGTTTTCATCTGCGCGCCATTGCTGCCGGTTTTCACGTTGGCGGCCATGATCTTGTCGCATGTGGCCTGATCGGCGTGTGCGGCGAGGCTAAGCAAACTCGCAAGCAACACAGCGGCAAACGAAATCGCAATTCGGTTCATCGGTCTTCTCCCGGTGGTCGTGCCGCGTTCAGTGCAGTGCGCGGATGAGGGCCTTGGCGAGGGCTTCGGATTTGTCCTGGCTTTCGAGCCCGTTGATTTGGATCAGGGTCCTGCCGGACATGGCGTACAAGGTGTTGTCCTTGTCCCACACCGCCTTGTCGCCCACGCCGTGGACCTCGACGATGTTGCCGGTGTGGACGAGGTTCCACGTGTTCGCAGCCCTGTCCGAGCTGTCGATGTTGACGTTCACGCCTTGGGCGGTGGCGTCATCGTTGTTGTAGGCGCAGCCGGAGGTCCATCCCTGCGCGACCCCTGTGGGCTCGGCGGTGGTGTAAGGCTGTCCGGATAGCTGCGCCGCCTGTGCGACGGGCAAGGCGGCGCAGATATCGATCGGCTTCGCGGCCGCGCTGTGCGTCGTCTGCGCAGTGCTGGTAGTGATGCTGACGAATACGAGCAGTAACGAAGCGGTAATCATCAATTGCGTTTTCATCACGTTCTCCGGATTGCAGGTGCAACCCGGCACACGACCGGGTTGCACGTACTGGTTCACCCTTGCTTTTTCCAGGAATGCGGCGTCAGGCTGTTTACGCGGTCCTTGCACGCGTCACTGACTTTGCTGAAAGTCAGCGTGTCGCCATTGGATTCCCAACGATAAGTGCCGGTCTGCTTCGCAGGGCAGGCCCATGGGCCGCTGGTGTCGGTGAATGTCACTTGATTCCCGCTCACCGCGTAGTCGCCCTCGACCTTCACGGCGTCCTTCTGGCTACCGCGGAAATGCCCATTGCTATCGAATGCCAGGGTGAAGCCCGGTTCCGCATAGGTGCCGGCGGGAAAATCCGCTGCCGGAGCAGAACCAACCGCGATCAGCGCGGCCGTCGCCGCAAGGAGAGAAGTTGCGAAAGTGGACGTGGTGCGTTTCATGTCGATTCCTCCGGTTGACAGGGGTTGCAACGGCGCTGCTTCGGCGCAGCGGATGAGTCATCCTGCGCAGTGGTCGGGAATTTCCTGCCGCAGATCGACGAGCGGGATGTTGTTCTTCAACTTGACGATGTAGCCGTACTCCGGCACGGGCGTGATGTGCACCAGGCCGAGGAAGAAATTGATCGCCTTGGCGACGATTTTCGGCATCGCATAACCGATGCCGCCGCCGAGTTGCATGCCGAACGTTCCCTGTCGGCAATCCACCGCCTGCGAGGCCTGTTTCAACGCGGTGATATTGGAGATCAGATTGACGTACGGTCCGGTTGCGAAGCCCAGTCCGCCGACGCCGACCATCAGGCGCTGGTCCACGGCGAACACCAGCGAATTGATTCCGACCGAGACACCGCCGACGGCGTCGGCGATGTTGTTCCGCAATTCCATTTTCAGCGGTGGGATGTTCCATGCACCGTTGACGAAATTCATTTCGACCGCGCCGCTCGCGGTGAAATCGCCCTTGGAATGCAGCAACGAAGTGCGCGCGCTGAAACCGGTGGCGAGATACAGGCTTTGCTGGAACATCGCGGTCAACGGCACGCCCATCCCGCCGAGTGGAATGGTGATGGCGGCTGGCACCGCGCCGGTTTCCTTGATGTTGGCGCGCATGTCCTGCGCGGCGATCGCGTCGAAGGTGGTGGTGAAACCGGCGCCGCCGCTCAGAACAACGTGCGCATTGATGCCCGTTTTCGGGCTGATGCCGAGATCGAACACGAGATGCGGATTGACGAGGTGAAAGATTGCGTTGAGCCAGACCTTCACGCCGTTCTTTTCCTGATACAGCTTCAATCCCAAGCCGCCGCAGTCAAAGGAACAGGCGTACATCTGCATGCCGTTGATCATGTCCACGGTCGGCGGCGGCGGATCGTTCGCCGCCTCGCCGAGACCGGCGGGCACCTGCGGAATGTTCATGCCCGGAACGCCCGGCATTTGCGCGGCGGTTTGCAGGAACATTCCGTCGATCGCGCCCGGATGCCACACCGCATCGGAAAAATCCGCGTGCGCGTCATTGGCCACCGCATAACGCGCCACGCCGCTTCCATCCTGCGTCGTCGTCATCTGCTGTTGCGCGGTGGAATTCGGCGCACCCGGATAATCGGGCGAGCTGTACGTAACCATCGCACGCAGATCCACGGGCTGGTCGTAGTGGAAGTTACCTTGCTTGATCAGATCCGTGAGTTGCACCGGCCCGAGGATCAACTTCACGTTGCCGCCGTCGCGCTGTGCCGAAAGCACTCGGCCCACGCAGCGGCTGGTGGCGAACACGATGTCGCCGGGTTTAAGCGCCGCTACGCGCGCGTCGCCTGCATCCAACGTCCACGTCATGCCATTGCCGTCGGCGGCACGGATCAGCGTGTCGCCGTTTTCCAGCAGTACGACGTTGTCCTGGTAGATCAAGCCCGGCGCTTGCTTTGGCGCGACGCCGTATTTCAATTCGGTCGGCGAAAGATCGGCGGCCTTGAGCGCGTGCCCGATCCGGATCGGCACGCCGGGAACGAATCCCTCCCACGATGCGCGCGCTTGTTGTTGCGCCTGCGCGTCCTCGGTTGTGCCCTGCGTTGGCGCGCTCGCGTGATGACCGCATGCGGCGAGCAGCAATGACACGCAGAGCAGCGAACTTCGTGCGACGACGGCCGCGCGACGATGCGAGTTGCGGCGCACGCTCATTGCGTGTCCGCCTTCTTCATCAGCAGCACGCCGGTCTTGCCGGTCTTCGCATCGCGGATCACCAGGATCATGCGGTGGTCGGTGTTCGGATCGGTGGGCTGGAAGATCGTCAGCCCTGCTGCGCGCGCGGCATCGATGCCCGGTTTCGACTGTTGCAGTTGCGGACCGACAACCATCGCGTTGAGCATTGCGCTAACCGGATCGTTGTTGGCCGCGGGCGCTTTCGTCTGCGCGATCGCCTGATCCATCGCGGTCGCACTCGGCATCTGCAATTCATTCCATCCGGCAGGCAAATGATCGTGGTACCAGGCCGCGGCGACATCGGGCGGATCGTCGGTGATGATTTCCGTGACGCTGAAGTTCTTGCTGTTCGGCCCCGCTGCGGCCGCCGCTTGCGCAGCATCGGTGCCGCTCGCGACCTTGATGGCGTTGGGATAGTGCGGCAGCCCACTTTTGTCGTAGCGATAATCGAGTGCAGCGACGACCTTGTCCGCTGGTTTCGACGCGCCGAGATTGCCGTCATCCGTCGGGGGACCCAGTTGCAGTTCGCCGCCGCGGTCATGCGTGACGGGTGAATTGCCTGCCACGGGGGCGACCGACGCTGCGGTGGAAGGCGGCTGCGATGGCGCATCGCCTTGCGACGGATTTCCCGAGCCGCCGCCATCCATCTCCCCGTTTCCCTCGGGACCGTTACCGTGTCCGTTTGCCGGCGTGGCTTTCACCGCCAGATCGCCGTTGGCGCTTCCGTGCGCGGGCGGCAGTTTCATGTCGCCATTGCCGCCGCCACCCGAAGGTGTGTCACCGGCGCCGTTGCCGTCGCCGGACTTGCCGGAAGCGTTGTCGACCGTCAGCTTGCCGTTGACGTCGTAATTCCCGCCGCCAC
>DATFCO010000153.1:0-4369 GCA_035253005.1 Rhodanobacteraceae bacterium | reverse complement strand
CATCGTGACGATCATCGTGAAAGGCGGATTGAAGAAAGCGCGCCGCATGCTGGAGCGCTGCGAACTGTTCGCATTGGCCGAATCACTCGGCGGTGTGGAAAGCCTGATCGAACATCCCGGCATCATGACCCACGCTTCCGTGCCGCCGGAAAACCGCAAGCGTCTGGGCATCAGCGACGGGTTGATACGGTTATCCGTGGGAATCGAGGATCCGGCCGATCTGCAGGCCGAACTCGCCGCCGCGTTGAAGTGAGGTTTGTGCAATGGGCTTGAATCTGATCCGCACCCGGCAGGGGTCGCGCTGAATGCCGCCGCTGGTCTTCTTCACCATCGTCTCGCGCAATTACCTCGCATATGCGTTGACGTTGATGCAGTCGGTGGCCGCGCACCATCCGGATTCCAAACGGTATCTGTGCCTGGCCGATGCGCGTGTGAACGATCCCGCCCTCGATACGGATCTGTTCGAGACGGTGGCGATCGACCAGATCGGCTTGCCGAGCTTCGAAGCGTTCGTGTTCCGCTACGACATTATTGAATTGAACACGGCGGTCAAGCCGTACATGTTCGAATGGCTGCGCATGCGGCATCCGCGAAGCGGGTTGGTGTATCTCGATCCGGATATTTATGTAGTGCAGCCCTTGACGGAAGTCGCGCAGGCCTTTGCGGAGGGCAAACTGGCGGTGCTGACACCGCATCTCAATGCGCCCTTGCCGGACGACGGCAAATTTCCGACGGAACTGTCGTTGATGCGCACTGGCGCTTACAACTGCGGGTTCGTCGCGATCAACGCCGCGCATCCGCAAAGCGCGGCGTTGACCGGCTGGTGGTCGCGAAAGCTGGAATTCGATTGCTTCGTCGACCTCGAAGCGGGGTTGTTCACCGACCAGAAATGGATGGACATGGTGCCGGGAATGTTTCCCGACGTCGCCATCCTGCGCCACGATGGCTACAACGTGGCGTATTGGAATCTGGCCAACCGCGCGGTCACCCGGACGGCGAACGGAAGTTATCGCGCGAATGGCGTTCCACTGGTGTTCGCTCACTTCTCGGGCGTGGATCTCGGCAAGCCCGAGATCTATTCCAAGTACCAGAATCGCTTCAACGCCGTGGACGTTGAAGGCTTGCGCCCGCTTTACGACTTGTATCTTCAAAAACTGCGCGACAATGGACACCCGCAGCATGCGCCCAAACCGTACGCGTACGGCCATCTAGCCAACGGTGAAAAGATCGCGCCGGCGCTGCGGCGTGCCTATCACCGCTATTTCGACGTGTGTTCCCGGCAGCCAGAGCGTCATCCGCAGCGGATGGACCGAACACGCTTCAATGAGCATTCGCCGGAGTTGGCCGAGTTGCCCGGACTGCCCATCAGCCGCGTGATGCATGAAGTCTGGAGGATGCGCCCGGACCTGCGGGATGCCTTCAGCCTGCGCACCCGCGAAGGCCGCGCAGGATACATCCAGAGTTACCTGTCGACGGTGGCGGCCGAGATGGGCCTGGTCGATGCGTACGTCCAGCCGATACGCGCACGCTTTCGGCCGCACTCTCTGCGAACGCGCCTCGGATCGATCGTCACGCGCGTCTTCGACTGGGGCAAGCGTCATGCCGGTCTGTCACGGCTGTATGCGCGCATTCCGTTCGAATGGCGTCTGGCATTCCGGCGCCGCCTTCACGCCGCGACCGGCATTCCCATGCCGCCCATGCCGCTCGTCTCGGTAGAGAAGCAGAAAGCTCGCATCAGGCATGCTTCGCTGCCGCCCGTGAGCCCCGGCGTCAACCTCTTGGGCTATGCACGCGGGGAGTTCGGGATCGCGGAGAACGTGCGCTCCTACGCGCGCGCGCTCGAACAGGCGGGGCATCCGTTCCTGATCTTCAACTTCGATGTCGGGGCAAGCAGTCGTCAGCAAGATCACTCGATGGAACGGCATTTTTCCGAAACTCTGCGTTATGCCGCCAATGTGTTCTTCATCAATGCGGACCAGATGCCGATCGCACGCAGCGTGCTGGGAAGGGAGACTTTCGTTGGACGCCACAACATCGGCTTCTGGGTGTGGGAGCTGGAGCAGTTTCCGCGCGAATGGTGCGGCGGTTTCGATCTCGTCGATGAGGTGTGGGTGCCGACTGAATTCGTGCAGCGGGCCATTGCGGCTTGCACTCGTAAACCGGTGTTGCGGATGCCCAAGGCGATCGAGTTCGAAGCGCCCGCGGGCATGGACCGGGCCTATTTCGGTTTACCGGACGACGCGTTCGTATATCTGTACAGCTACGACTTCAACAGTTTCACGGCGAGGAAGAATCCGGAAGCTGCGATCGCCGCGTTCCGCCGGGCTTTCGATAATCAGTTCGGCAACCAGCGCCTGCTTATAAAGTCGATCAACGGCGAGCGCTACCCCGAACGTCTTGCCGCACTCCAGCGCGAAGTCGCCGACGATCCGCGCATCGAAGTGCGCGACGGATTCCTTTCACGCGACGAGATGTTCGGCTTGCAGAACGCGATCGACTGCTACGTATCGCTGCACAGGTCTGAAGGTTTCGGCCTCGGGATGGCCGAATGCATGTATCTGGGCAAGCCGGTGATCGCGACCGGCTATTCGGGAAACCTCGATTTCATGAACCGCGATAACAGCTTGCTGGTCGATTACAAAATGATTCCGCTGTGCGACGGCGACTATCCCCACTGGCAGAGCCAGCACTGGGCCGATCCGGATGTTGCGCATGCGGCGCGGTTGATGCGGCAGGTGTTCGACGACCGCGAGTTCGCGTCCCGCATCGGCGCGGCGGCGGCCGCAAGCATCCGGCGCAGCAATTCGCGCGCGGTATGCGCGGCCGCACTGACGGCCAGATTGCACGAAATCGACCGCCGATCGGCGGCATGATGGCCGCTGTCGTCGTAAATCGAGTGGTGCGCAAGTAAGCCGTTCATGCTTTTTGCCGCGTCCTGCCTTCGCCGACTCTTGTCGAAGTGGTCACAGTTCACGGCGGCCTTGCATCGCAGGCAGCCGGCGGATTGGCTGATTGCCGAACCTCGAAAATACTTTCTGTGGTTGCTGAGCTAGCGTTCGTCGATGACGATGACGGTCAGTGAGCAAACGCACTCCAAGGGATAGAACCGATGCAGAGAGATGACGATGTCGTCTGATCGTGGAGCGGTGCGAATTGCCGGAATCGCCAGTGTCCTGTTGCTCGCCGCGCCACTGATTGCGATTGATCTATGGCTGCGCTACAGCGGGGCATGGTATCCGCGTGCATGGTTCCACTGGGACGTACTAACAGCAGTGGCGTTGTCCGGCTTGCTCGTGCTCGCCGCACGGGGGCGCGTGGTTGGACGATTTTCGTGGCCGCTGGCCTGGATCGTCTACGTGCTGGCGTTGGGCATTGCGCTGGGGGAGGCGACGTCGTTTTATTTTCAGGCCAGCAGCTTCAATGCGAGATTTTTCGCGAACCTGCGTCTGACCAACCTGCGATCCGGTATCGACGCGTTTCCATTCCTGTTCGCGATCTGTGCCCTTGTGCTCATCCTTGCGCTGGCGATCGCGGCATGGTGTCTGCGCGCGCGCGATGCGCGCAATAACACGCAACCATCGCGGCCTGCAATCGTCGCGTCTCTGACAGCGCTGACGATTTGCGTCTGTGCATTGCCGTCGCCATGGCAGCGGCTGGCGCGGTTCTTCGCGAGTTATCGCCAGGCCAGTGCGCTGGCGTCGAGCGCCGAAGGACTCAGGCTGGGGCAGACGATCCATCCGGATTTGTTGCCACGCGATCAGGTGCGTGCGACACCCGGCCGGAATCTCGTGATCATCTACATGGAATCGCTGGAACGTATCTATACCGATGAGCGGGTCTTTCCCGGATTGACACCTCATCTGAACGAGTGGCGGGCGCGAGGTCTGGATTTCTCCGGTTATCTGACGTATGCCGGCGCCAACTACACGATGGCCGGATTGTTCGCGTCGCAGTGCGGCGCGCCGTACTTCACCAGTCCATGGCAGGTTTTCGATTTCACCGGAAACGATGCCAATGACACCACGTTCCAACCGGGACTGACTTGTCTGGGCGACGTGCTGCACGCGGCCGGCTACCGGCAGGTGTTCATGAACGGCTCGCCTCTGTCCTTCGCGGACCAGGGCGCATTTTTCCGGATGCACGGCTTCGACGAGGTACTGGGCCTGGATGAACTGGAAAGCGCGAATCGCGGCGCGCTGCGCGCGCCGGGTTGGGGACTGTACGACAGCGATCTGTTCCGGATCGCAGAACGGCGGTTCGACAAGCTCGCCGCGTCCGGCAAGCCGTTCAACCTGGATCTCCTGACGATCGACAATCACCCGCCGCACGGCCGGCCTTCGCCCGGCTGTCCGAAGTACGTTGCCAATTC
>DATFCO010000152.1:0-15632 GCA_035253005.1 Rhodanobacteraceae bacterium | reverse complement strand
GGAACGGCAGACCGGTTTGCTCGCACAGCTCGACCACGCGCCGCATCTGCGCGGTGTCGGCCGAGGGCATCGCGATCAGCAGCATTTCCGCTCCGGATTCGCGCGCCAGTTCCGGCAGGCGTTCCAGCCGTCCCAGTACCGGAATACCGTGCACGCGCGCACCGCGCAACTCGGGATTGTCGTCGATGAAACCGGCGGCGTGATAACCCGCGTCACGCCGGAGATCGCGTACCAGCGCTTCGCCCGCGCGGCCGGCGCCGATCACCAGCACGCGTTTGCTGTGCTTGGCGTGGAAGAGATCCACGCGGCTGTCCTTCCAGTAGCGATAGGCGAGCCGCGGCAATCCCAGCAGCACGCACAGCAATGCGGGATAGATCAGCAGTACCGAACGCGGAATTCCATTCAGACGGCTATACAGAAAGAGGGCCAAACCGATGGCCAACGCACCGACTACGCTGGCGCGCAGGATGTTCCACAAGTCCGGCAGGCTGGCGAAACGCCACAGGCCCTTGTACAAACCGGTCCAGTAGAAAATCGCGCCCTGCACCGCCAGCACGATCAGCAGCTCCGGCGTGAAGATATCCACCGAAACCGGCTGCGGCAGCAGCGCATATCGCAAGGTATCGGCCACCGACCAGGCGATCGCGGTCATCAGCAGATCGTGCGCGACTACCGCGGCGCGCGGGTGCACCCGGCTGATCAGCTTACGCAGCATGTCGAGCACCCCGCATCGCGTGCAGACAAGCACGCTTGCCGAACCACCACGTCGCCGCGCTCACCGCGTAGACGGCCGCGCACAAGACGAGTCCGTATGCGGGCCAGCGCACCGTCGCCCAGGCCGCCGGCGCCAGGATGATCAGGTTCCAGAGCACGTACGCACCGTCGGTTTTCGCATGACTGCCTCCTGCGCGCGCCATCCACTGGTACAGGTGCTCGCGATGCGCAGTGTACCAACGCTTTTGCGCCAGCACGCGTGAGGCCAGCGTCATCGCAGCGTCCGCGACGAATGCCGAGGCCAGGATCGCGCACGGCCACAGCAGTGCAGGCGCTCGCTGCACCAGCAATCCCGCCAGTGCCGCGATCAGCAACCCCAGCGTGCCGCTGCCCACGTCGCCCATGAAGATGCGCGCCGGCGGCAGGTTGAACAGCAGGAAGCCGAGGCACGCGGCTGCGGACGCCAGGCAGGCGGCCGTCAATGCCGTTGCGCCGAGATCGTGCGCCAGCAGCGCATATCCGCTCAACACGAACAGCGCCTGCAGCGAAAGGATCGCATCGATGCCGTCCATGAAATTGTGTGCGTTGATGCTGCCGGCAAAAACCAGCGCGATCGCGATCAGCCACGCCCATGCCTTTGGATCCGCATGTGCGAACGGCCACAACAGCACCGCGCCGACCGCGATTGATGCAAGCAGGTGCACGGCGAAACGCGGCAAGGCCGGCAAGCCGCCGTGATCGTCGCGCCAGCCGACCGCGGCCACCGCCAGCAGCGCCAGAGACAGCACGATCACGTTTGCAGGCGACCAGCCGCCCGGCAGCACAGCCAGCGACGGCATCGCGCAGAGCAGTACCGCGATCACGATGCCTACGCCGCCACCGCGCGGCGTAGGCTGCGTGTGCGAACGCCGCTGGCCCGGCTGATCCAGCAGTCCGCGCCGGTGCGCGTAGGCGAGGCTGGCGACGACCACGACGATGGAAATGGCGAACGCGCAAAGCGAACCGATCATTATTCCCATGCGCTACCCGAAGCTGTAGAGCGGAATGCAAAGCGTAGCGAGCGAAGGCAGGTTGCGCGACGCCGGAGCGCAGGAACCGGAGTGTATATGTCAATACATGAGGATTCCGAGCACCGCCGGCGTGCAAGCTGCCGAGCGCAGTAGCTTTGCAACCGCTCTACTCGTTGACTACACCGTGGATCGGCCTCACGGTACCCCAGTTCTTGCAGCTCGGACATTGCCAGTGGTGCGCCTTGGCACCGAAGCCGCAGCGGCTGCAACGATACATCGCCTGACCCTCGAGCAATTTGCGTGTGAGATCGCGCAAGATCAGGAAATTCTCGCGCGCCTCGCCTTCGGTCTTGTCGAGCGTGGCGTCGATCAGTGCCATCAGTCCCCGCACCGAGGGACGCTGCCGCAGTTGCCGCGTGAGGAAATCCACCGCCGCGCGTTCGCCTTCGCGCTTGGCGTATAGCCGCATCAGCGCCAGTACCGGCGAGATGCCCTGATAGCGGTGGATCACGTCGGTGAGAAACCGTTCGGCACGGTCCATCTGCTGCGAACGTGCGTAGTTGTCCAGCAACGGCGGCAGGATTTCCGGCACGAAATCGACGTCCGCCCGCGCGGCGCGCTCGAAGGCTTCCACCGCGCCCTGGTGATCGCGGGTTTCGGCCAGCAGATGCCCAGCGATGATATGCGCCCGCACGCATTCGGGTTCGCAGGCGAACGCGTGATCCAGATAGTCGCGCGCTTCGTCGCGCGCGCCGTGCGCACGCGATTGCTCGGCCAGCTCGCAATAGAACTGCGCGATCGTGGAAGCTTCGGACTCGCCGGTCATCGTTTCCAGCCGGCGCGCGTGCTCGATCGCCTTGTGCCAATCGCGCTCGTGCTGGTAGATCGCGATCAGATGCCGCAGCGCTGACGGCGCGTGCGCGTTCATCGCGACCAGATCGTCGAAGAGGGCTTCGGCGCGATCGAGCAGACCTGCGCGCATGTAGTCCTCGCCCAGCTCCAGCAAGGCGACGGTCTTCTCGTCCTCGCTGAGGTTCTGCCGGCCGACCAGATGCTGGTGCACGCGAATCGCGCGATCGACCTCGCCTCGACGACGAAACAGGTTGCCGAGCGCGAGGTGCGTTTCCACCGTGTCCCGGTTGAACTCCGCGAGCTTCATGAAGACTTCGATCGCCTTGTCCGGCTGCTCGTTGAGCAGATAGTTCAAACCGCGGAAATAGCTCGACGACAATTCGCGCGTGCGCGCCCCCGAGCGACGCGCGCTGGCGTGACGGCCGATCAGCCAGCCCGACCACGCCGCCACCGGCAGCAGCAGGAACAGCAGATAAAGCGGATGCAGCAGCAGTACATTCATGCGTGTTCGCCGTCGGCGGGCCTGCGCGCACCGCGTCTGCGCGTCAGCCCCGATCCCGCCCAGCACAGCGCGCCGCCCAGCAGCCAGCCGATCAGCAGGGCGAACAGCAGCGCCACCCCCTTGGAAATTTCAAAGTGCGCGAACAGGAAATCGTAGGCGACGCGTTGCGGATTCAGCGCACCGAACACCACGCCCAGGATCAGGAACGCAACGACGAGAATCGCGATCAGCGCGCGCATAAATGGAGCGTCTTTCATGCCGGTGGGCGCTCAATGTAACCGATCACCGCCGCCGCGCCGCACACGCCGGATTCAATCGGATGACGACTCGTCCGAGGGCGCATCACCGTTGACGCGCTCGCGCAGTTCCTTGCCCGGTTTGAAATGCGGCACGTACTTGCCGGGCAACGCGACCGCGGTGCCGGTCTTGGGATTGCGGCCGGTGCGCGGCGGCCGGTAGTGCAGGGAGAAGCTGCCGAAGCCGCGTATCTCGATGCGATCGCCGCCAGTCAACGCGCTGCTCATCTGCTCGATGACGTTGCGCACGGCCAGTTCCACGTCGGCGAACGCCAAGTGGGTCTGACGCGAGGCGAGCGCCTCGATCAACTCGGACTTGGTGATGGAGCGCTGGTTCTTGGGTTCCGACATCGCGGCTTCTGCGATTGGCAAATGTTGAACGTTCATCGTGAGGCGGCATGTGCCCGAACGCCGGGCGCGAGACGTCATGCCTCGCGCCCGGCGATGCGACTCCTACTCGGACCTGTTCATCTGCTCTTTCAGCAACGCACCCAACTTGGTCGTGCCGCTGCCGGCGTCCTGGTAATCCGAAAGCGTCTCGGCCAGTTCGTCCTCGTCCTTGGCGCGGATCGACAATTGCAGCATGCGGCCCTTGCGGTCCATGCCGACGAACTTGGCTTCGACCTTGTCGCCCACCTTGAAATGCTGGCCGACGTCGTCGATGCGTTCCTTGGCGACATCGCGTGCGGCCAGATAACCTTCGACGCCGTCGCCCAGATCGACGACCGCGCCGCGCGCGTCCACTTCCTTGACGCTGCCGTTGACGATCGAACCGCGCGGATGGTTGGCCATGAACTGGCCGAAGGGATCCTGCTCGAGTTGCTTGATGCCGAGCGAAATGCGTTCGCGCTCCGGATCGACCGCCAGCACCACGGCTTCCACTTCGTCGCCTTTCTTGAAGTTGCGCACCAGCTCTTCGCCCGGTGTCTGCCAGGAAATGTCGGACAGGTGCACCAGTCCATCGATGCCGCCCTCCAGGCCGACGAAGATGCCGAAATCAGTGATCGACTTGATGTTGCCCTTGACCTTGTCGCCCTTCTTGTAGGTGGCCGCGAACGCCTCCCACGGATTGGCCTGGGTCTGTTTGATGCCGAGCGAGATGCGGCGGCGTTCTTCATCGACGTCCAGCACCATCACTTCCACTTCGTCGCCGACCTGCACCATCTTGGCCGGGTTGACGTTCTTGTTGGTCCAGTCCATTTCCGAGACGTGCACCAGACCTTCCACGCCGGGCTCCAGCTCCACGAAGCATCCGTAATCGGTGACGTTAGAAACCTTGCCGAACAGACGCGTGCCGGACGGATAGCGGCGCGCAATGTTGACCCATGGATCGTCGCCGAGCTGTTTCAGGCCCAAGGACACGCGATTGCGCTCGCGGTCGAACTTCAGCACGCGCACGTCCAGCTCGTCGCCGACATTGACGACTTCGCTCGGATGACGCACGCGCTTCCACGCCATGTCGGTGATGTGCAGCAGGCCGTCGATGCCACCCAGATCCACGAACGCGCCGTAGTCGGTGAGGTTCTTCACCACGCCTTTCAGCACCGCTCCTTCCTGCAGTTTCTCCAGCAACTGTTCGCGCTCTTCCGAGTGCTCGCTTTCGACCACCGCGCGCCGCGAGACCACCACGTTGTTGCGCTTGCGGTCGAGCTTGATGATCTTGAACTCGAGATCCTTGCCTTCGAGATAACCCGGGTCGCGCACCGGGCGCACGTCCACCAGCGAACCCGGCAGGAACGCGCGCACATCCTTGATGTCCACGGTGAAACCGCCTTTGACCTTGCCACTGATGCGACCGCTAATCGCCTCGCTCTTCTCGAATGCGTTTTCCAGTTCGTCCCAGACCAGCGCGCGCTTGGCCTTCTCGCGCGAGAGCTTGGTTTCGCCGAAACCGTCTTCGATCGCGTCCAGCGCGACCTTCACCTCGTCGCCGATGTGGATCTCCAGCGTGCCGTCTTCCTCGCGGAATTGTTCGATGGGCACAATGCCCTCGGATTTCAGGCCCGCGTTGATGACCACGACGTCGGAACGGATGTCCACGACGATGCCGGATACGATCGATCCGGGTTTCAATTTGTTGAGCGACTGGCTCTGTTCAAACAGCTCGGCAAAACTTTCGTTCATAAGGGTTCCAGTGGAGGAATGGACCGCTTCGGCCTCTAAATTCATTGCGTTCTCTAGGCGGCGGTCCGCCGGTTGAGGGCGCTTACGCGCCGTTGTGTGAACCCACAATCGTGGGCGTTCGTACAATTACTTGTGCAAAAGATCGAGCACCTTCGCGACGACCTGCCCGATCGGCACGCCGGTCGTGTCCACCACGACCGCGTCGCCTGCGGGCTTCAACGGCGCAATGGCACGCGACGCATCGCGTGCGTCGCGTGCCTCGATCTCGCGCAAAAGGCTGGCTAGTGTAACGTCCAGTCCCTTTTCCTTCAACTGTTTATAGCGTCTTTTCGCGCGTTCGCTGGCGGAAGCGGTGAGAAACACCTTGTAGGTCGCGTCAGGGAAAATCACCGTGCCCATGTCGCGTCCGTCCGCTACCAGCCCCGGCGGCCTGCGGAACGACAGTTGCAGATCGACCAGCGCCTGCCGCACTGACGGGATCGCCGCGATGGCCGAAGCCGCCGCGCCCGCGGTCTCGGTGCGCAGTTCATCGGTGGCATCGTGACCGTTGACGATCACCCGCGTTTCGCCGCCGTCCTTGGGATCGCGGAAGCGGATCTTCATGGCCTGCGCGCAGCGCGTGACCGCTTCGGCGTCCGACAAATCCAGTCCGGCCATGCCTGCGGCATAGCCGACCGCGCGATACAGCGCGCCGGAATCCAGTAGGTGCCAGCCCAGTTTGTCGGCCACCGCGCGGGCGATGGTGCCCTTGCCGGAACCCGAAGGACCGTCGATAGTGAGAATGGGGACGACGGATGTCATTCACAAACTCCGCAACAGGTTACATGCGATTCCGCAGGTTATTTCAAGAGATGCAGACCGCATTCTAGCGGTGTGGACTCTCGGGCGCGGCTTCAGCTCTGCGCGATACTGAGGCCGAAGGCGTCGGCGATCTCACGGAAGCCCGGAAAAGAAGTGGCGACGTTGGCGCAATCGCAGATGCGTATCGGCGAAGACGCCGCTGCACCGGCCACTGCGAAGGCCATGGCGCAGCGGTGGTCGCCTTGTGCATCGACTTCGCCGCCTTGCAGCACCCCGCCTTCGATTACCGCGCCATCGGGTGTTTCCTCGATTCGCATGCCGAGCGCGCGCAGGCCGGCGGCCATCACCGCGATCCGGTCGGATTCCTTGACCCGCAATTCGCTGGCGCCGCGGATCGCGGTGATTCCGGTCGCGCAGGTCGCGGCAACGAACAGGATCGGAAACTCGTCGATCATGTCTGCCACGTATTCGGCCGGCACTTCGATACCGTGCAGCGGTGCGTGGCACACGATCAGATCTGCGATGCGCTCGCCACCGGATTCACGCGCGTTTTCCTCGGCGATCTCCGCGCCCATCGCGCGCAGCACGTGCAGCAGACCTGTGCGGCGCGGATTCAAGCCAACTCTCGTCAATCGCAATTCGCTGCCGGGAACCAGCGTGGCAGCGACAATGAAAAACGCCGCGGAGGAAAAATCGGCGGGCACACTGACTTCAGCTGCGCGCAGTGCGTGTCCACCAAGCAGCTTCGCCCTGCCCGGCTCGAAAGCAATCGGATAGCCGAACGCGGCCAACATGCGCTCGGTGTAATCGCGCGTGGGCTGTGGCTCGCGCACCTGCGTTTCGCCCTGCGCGTACAAGCCTGCCAGCAGAACCGCGGACTTCACCTGCGCACTGGCGATCGGCGAACGGTAGTCGATACCGCGCAACACTTGGCCTCCCCCAATTCGCAATGGCGGCAATTCGCCAGCCGCCTCGATCCGCGCGCCCATCGCGGTCAACGGTTCGATCACGCGGCGCATCGGCCGGCGCGACAACGAAGCATCGCCGGTCAACGTTGAATTGAACGACTGACCGGAAAGCAAGCCTGCGAGCAACCGCATCGCCGTGCCGGAATTGCCGCAATCGAGTTCGCCATCCGGTGCGCGCAGTCCGCGCAGACCCACGCCGTGCACGACGCGTTCGCCAGCGGCTGGCGTATCGATGCGCACGCCCATCGCGCGCAGGATGTTTTCGGTCGCGTGCGTGTCGGCGCTTTCCAGAAAACCGCGGATATGCGTCGCGCCCTCCGCGATCGCGCCCAGCATCAACGCGCGGTGCGAGACGGATTTATCGCCGGGAACGGCAACCTCGCCGCGCAATGCGCCCACGGGCGAGCTGATCCAGTCGAGCCGTTCCGTGCTCACGGCAGTGCTTGTAGCAAACGTTCGTTCTCGTCGCGGCTGCCGATGCTGATCCTCAATGTCTGCGGCAGACCGTAACCGCCCATCGGGCGCACCACCACGCCGCGCTCGAACAAATGCCGCTCCAGCGCTGAGGTATCGCGGCCCAGATCGATCATCAAGAAATTGGTTTGCGACGGCAGGCAGCGGTAGCCTCGCGATTCCAGTTCGCCGCGCAGCCATTCGCGCTCGGCGTTGTTGAATTCACGCGAATGCTGCAAATGTTCGCCATCGGCAAGCGCCGCTTCCGCGCCGGCGAGCGCGACGTTGTTGACATTGAACGATTCGCGCAGACGCTCCAGTACGGCGACGACGCTTGCGTGCGCGACCAGATAACCGACGCGCAAACCCGCCAAACCGTAAGCCTTGGAGAACGTGCGCGTGACGATCAGATTGGGATGTTCATCCGCAAACCGCAACGCGCTGCTCAGCGCCGGTGCTTCCACGTATTCGTGGTAGGCCTCGTCCACGACGACTAGAACGTCGCGGGGAATATTCGCGAGAAACTCCGCAAGCGCGGTATCGTCGAACCACGTGCCTGTGGGATTATTGGGATTGGCCAAGTACACGATGCGCGTGTCGGCCTGGATCCCGTCCGCCATCGCGCGCAGATCGTGGCCATACGGTGCGCCGGCATAATCGGCGGACAAGGCCGGCACGCAGATCGGCTTCGCACCTGCGGCGGCGGTCGCAATCGGAAACACTGCAAAGCCGAATTGCGAATAGACGATCGAATGCGCCGCATCCGCGAAGCATTGCGCCAGCAACATCAGCAATTCATGGGAACCGTTGCCGAGCGCGATTCGCTCGACATCGACGCCCAGACGCGCAGCCAGCGCGGTTTTCAGTGCCGAGCCGCGGGGATCGGGATAACGGAAGCTCTCATGCAGCGCTTGCCGCATCGCGTCCAGCGCTCGCGGGCTCGGGCCCAGCGGATTCTCGTTCGAACCCAGTTCCGCGATCCGAGCGCCGAAGTGTTTGCGCAAGGCAGGAAGATCGTGACCGGGATCGTAAGCGCGCAACGCGCGCGTCGCGGCATTGGCTAATCGTGTCGCGTCGAAGCCGTTGCTCATCGCCGCGTCGATTCAAGCGCCAATGACGCGCACGGAAAGAATGCCATCGATGGCGTTGATCGCCTGCACCAGCGATTCCGGCACAGGCGCATCCACGTCGATCAGGTTGTAAGCCAGATCGCCGCGCGAGGCGTTGTGCATCTGCGCGATGTTCAAACCGGCTTCGCCCAGCACATGCGACAACTGTCCGATCATGTTGGGCCGGTTGGCGTTGGCGATGCACAGCCGCGCGCGGCCGGCGCGTGCCATGCGCGTGTTGGGAAAATTCACCGAGTGCTGCACGTTGCCGTTCTCGAGGAATTCGCGCAACTGATCCGCGACCATCACCGCGCAATTCTCCTCGGCCTCGGCGGTCGATGCGCCGAGATGCGGCAATGCGATCGAGCGTGGATGGCCGGCGAACTCTGCAACCGGAAAATCGCTGACGTAACGGCCAAGCTTGCCTTCGTCTAATCCTGTACGCACCGCCGCCGCATCGATCACGCCTTCGCGCGCGAAATTCAGCAGAACCAACCCCGCTTTCGCAGCCGCGACCGCTTTCGCACCGAACAAACCGCGCGTGCCGTCGGTGAGCGGCACGTGGATCGTGACGTAATCGGATGCGCCGTAGAGTTCTTCCAGCGAGTTCGCGCGCTGCACGCTGGACGACAACTGCCACGCACCTTCCACGGTCATGTGCGGATCGAAGCCGATCACGCGCATCCCCAAGCCGAACGCCGCGTTGGCCACGCGCACGCCAATTGCACCGAGCCCCACTACTCCCAACGTCTTGCCGGCCAATTCGGAACCGGCGAAGCGTTTCTTTTCCGCCTCCATCCTCGCATGCGCGTCGGCGTCATTCGCAATCGATGACGCGAACGTGAGTGCATCGGGCAGATTGCGTGCGGCCAGCAGCATGCCCGCAATGACCAACTCTTTTACCGCGTTGGCATTGGCGCCGGGCGCGTTGAACACCGGCACGCCGCGCTTCGACATTTCCGCAACCGGGATATTGTTGGTGCCAGCGCCCGCGCGCGCGATTGCAAGCACCGTCTGCGTAATCGGCCGCGCATGCAAGTCGGCGCTGCGCAGCAGGATCGCGTCGGGTTCGGTCACATCGTTGCCGATTCGATACTGCTCTGTGGGCAAACGCGCCAGACCGCTGGCGGCAATGTTGTTGAGTGTGAGGATATCGAACATGCGCTAGTGCCTCTGCGCGAAATCGCGCATGAAGTCCTTGAGCGCCTGCACGCTTTCGACCGGCAGCGCGTTGTAGAGCGAAGCGCGCATGCCGCCGACCGCGCGGTGGCCTTTCAACGCCAGCAGGCCTGCGGCTTCGGATTCCTTCAGGAACACCGCATCGAGCGCCGAGTCGTGCAGCGTGAATGGCACGTTCATGCGCGAGCGCGCGGAAGGTACAACCGGATTGCGATAGTAGCCGCCAGAAGAATCGACCGCCTCGTACAACAGGTCGGCTTTCTCGCGATTGCGCTGTTCCATGGCCGCCAATCCGCCCTGCTCCTTCAGCCACTGGAACGTCAGTCCGGCGAGATACCAGCCCCAGGTGTTGGGCGTGTTGAGCATCGAATTCTGCGCGGCGTGTTCGGCGTAGCGAAAGATCTTCGGCAACGGCCGTGGGTTGCGCTGCAGAAGATCGTCGCGCACGATCAGCACGACCAGGCCGGAAGGGCCGATGTTCTTCTGCGCCCCGGCGTAGATCAGCCCGAAACGCGACACATCGATCGGCCGCGACAGAATGTCGGATGACATGTCGGCGACCAGGGGCACGCCGCCGACATCGGGGATCTCATGGAACTCCACTCCATGGATGGTTTCATTGGGCGTGTAATGCACGTACGCGGCTTCGGAGTCGAGATTCCATGAGCCGCGCGGCGGAATCGTCGTGAAATTCGAATCGGCCGAACTGGCGGCGACATGCGGCTTCGAATACGCCGCCGCTTCCTTCACCGCCTTCTCGCCCCAGTGTCCGGTAACGATATAGTCGGCGCGCTGTCCATCCGCGCAGAAGTTCATCGGAATCTGCGCGAAGTGTTGCGTGGCGCCGCCTTGCAGGAACAGCACCTTGTAGTTTTCGGGAATGCCGAGCAACTCGCGCAGATCGCGTTCTGCCTGCATCGCCATCGCTTCGAACGCCTTGCCGCGATGGCTCACCTCCATTACCGAAGCGCGCGCACCGTCCCAATCCAGCAATTCTTCCTGCGCGCGGCGCAACACCGCTTCCGGCAGCGCCGCGGGACCAGCGCTGAAGTTCCATGCACGCATCCGTCAATGTCTCCACCAGAGTAACAACGCGATGATCACCGCGAGCAGCGCCGCGGTTCCCAGCAGCCAGCCGTACTCGGCGCCTGAGGCTCGCGCTTCCGGCTGCCGCACCGGTGGCGGTTCGGAGGGCGCCTCTTGTTCCGCGGCGGTTTCGCCTTGCAAGCTTGGCGCTTCCACCACGAAGCGGTGCTCGCCCAAGATCAGTTGGTCGCCGCTGTGGAGTTTGCCGTGCTTCCGCGGCAACCCGTTGACGAGGACGCCGGAGTCTGCGGCCTCCAGTAACACGGCGTCACCGCTCACCTGCAAAGCGCAGACACCCGCGACGCCCGGCAGTACCGCACCCCGGCTTCCGAGGGTCAGAATGGTCTCGACCGGCAACAGCCTGCCCGAAAGCGTGCCGGCCACCGCGCGCAACGCGGCGAATCCGGGACGCGCAGCGCCGTTCGCGGTCTCCCGCGAAACGAACTCATCATCTCCAGAAGGATCGTCCGGCAACAGCAGCAGCTTGCTGCCGCCCACATTCAGATGATCCCCGAAGCGCAGCAGTGCGCGCTCACGCACGGGTCGCGCGTTGACATACACATGCGGCGCACCGGGCAGCACTTCCAGCACCAAGCCGCGGCGGTCCTCGATGATCGCAACGTGCCGCGCGGCCACCCCGCCGCCCGCCACCACCAGATCGTTTTCCGCGCCGCTGCCGATGCGCACCCGAGCGTTCGAACTGCGGAACGTCTCGCGTGAGGAATGGACGAAGGCGATGCGCATGCACGTGGTTCAGCGGCGAGTGCGCACTGTAGCATGGCGCATCGGCGCGATCGGCACCCGCATGGCCAACATCGACATTACCCGCAGGCATCAGTTGGGCAGCGAACGCGCCCGCGCGATCGTGGAACAGATCGTCGAGGAGTTGTCGCAGCGGTTCCCGCTGCACGGTGCATGGGAGGGCGATCGTTTCCTGATCCGGCGCGGCGGTGTGGACGGCGAAATCGCGGTGGGCGAAAACGAAGTGCGGGTGCGCGCGCGGCTCGGCCTGATGTACGGAATGCTCAAGGGCACAATAGAAGACGAAATCCGCCATCAGCTTGACCGGCATTTCGCCTGACGCCGCTTTCACACCCGCGCCCGCCGTGGCACAATGCCGCGCTTGTGCGCCGCCGCGGCGCATCCTTCTGCCGGGAACATGGCCAAAGACGACGTCATCGAAATGGAAGGCACGGTGCTGGAGACGCTGCCCAACACCATGTTCCGCGTGCAACTCGAGAACGGCCACATCGTCACCGCGCACATCTCCGGCCGCATGCGCAAGCACTATATCCGCATCATCACCGGCGACAAGGTCAAGGTGGAACTGACGCCCTACGACCTCAGCAAGGGGCGGATCACGTTCCGCTCGCGGTAACTCTTTCGTCATTCCCGCGAAAGCGGGAATCCAGTGACTTTATCGACCGAAGCTGCGCTATCGCGCACGACGTTCCGACGTCCATGTCTTTTTCCGCTCGCCTCCAGGCGAGCGGGCTACTTTTTGTTTCGGCAAAAGTAGCCAAAACCATGGCGCTGGATGCGATGGTCTCGGCAACGTCCTGTTGCCTCGACTCCCCCTGCGATGCTCGCCGAACGGCGGCCGCACCGAACTCGCACATCCCTGTGCTCGAACATGCGGCGCTTGCTCCGCCGTTCGGCTGCGCTTCTCGGCATCGCATACAGCGCCGGGAAGCTCGCTCAACACGGCCATCCATGGCCTAAGTTTTTGCCAGACAAAAAAACGGCGGCTCAAGGCCGCCGTTTTCGCTTTTGGCCATCCCTTCAAGGAGAGAGGGTTAGGTGGGGATGGTTCTCACGATCACTCGACAACGGCCGGCAATTTCTCCGCCGCCTCCGCGTCAACGTGCAATTCGCCGTCCTTGACGCCCAGGTTCACCTTGCCGCCTTCGGCGAGTTTGCCGAACAGCAGCTCGTCGGCCAGCGGGCGCTTCACCTTCTCCTGGATCACACGCGCCATCGGCCGCGCACCCATCTGCGGGTCGAAGCCATGCTCGGCCAGCCAGCGCCGCGCGTCGGCATCCACGTTGAGCGACACATGCTTCTCCTGCAACTGCGTTTCGAGTTCGATCAGGAACTTGTCCACCACGCGCAGGATATGTTCGAAATCCAGCGCCTTGAATTCCACGATCGCGTCGAGCCGGTTGCGGAACTCCGGCGTGAACGCGCGGCGGAGGGTTTCCATCGCATCGGTGGCGTGGTTTTGCTCGACGAAGCCGATCGTGCGCCGCGCGGCGGCTTGTGCACCCGCATTGGTGGTCATCACCAGGATCGCGTTCTTGAAATTCGCCTCGCGACCATTGGTATCGGTCAGCGCGCCGTGGTCCATCACCTGCAACAGCACGTTGAACACATCCGGATGGGCCTTTTCGATTTCGTCCAGCAGCAGCACGCAATGCGGGTGCTTGACCACTGCATCGGTCAGCAGACCGCCCTGGTCGAAACCGACGTAACCCGGAGGCGCGCCGATCAGGCGAGACACCGAATGCGGCTCCATGTATTCGGACATGTCGAAGCGGATCAGTTCGATGCCGAGCTGCATCGCCAGTTGCCGCGTCACTTCGGTCTTGCCCACGCCGGTCGGGCCCGCGAACAGGAAGCAGCCGATCGGCTTGGCCGGATCGCCCAGGCCCGAGCGCGCCATCTTGATCGCGCTGGAAAGCGTGTCGATCGCCTGGTCCTGACCGAAGATCACCATCTTGAGGTTTCTGTCGATGTTCTTCAGCACGTCGCGATCGGATGCAGACACCTGCTTCTGCGGGATGCGCGCCATGCGCGCGACGATGAATTCGATTTCGCCGACATCCACCGTGCCGGTGCGTTCCTCTTCGGGCAGCAAGCGCTGGCGCGCGCCGGCCTCGTCGATCACGTCGATGGCCTTGTCCGGCAGCAGGCGATCCGGAATGTGCTTGACCGAAAGATCGACCGCGGCCTTCAACGCCGCGTCGGTATAAGCGACCTTGTGGTGATCCTCGAATCGCGACTTCAGCCCTTCCAGGATCGCCACGCTGTCGGCCACCGACGGTTCAACGATGTCGATCTTCTGGAAGCGCCGCGCCAGCGCGCGGTCCTTCTCGAACACGCCGCGGAATTCCTGGAAGGTGGTCGAACCGATGCAGCGCAATTCGCCGGAAGCCAGCATCGGCTTGATCAGGTTGGAGGCGTCCATCGTGCCGCCCGATGCCGAGCCCGCACCGATGATGGTGTGGATTTCGTCGATGAACAGGATCGCGTGCGGATCCTTCTTCAACTGTGCGATGACGGCTTTCAAACGCTTTTCGAAATCGCCGCGATACTTGGTGCCCGCGACGAGCGCACCGAGATCCAGCGCCCACACGGTGCAGTCTTCGAGCACCGCCGGCACGTCGCCCTCGACGATGCGCTTGGCGAGACCTTCGGCCAGCGCGGTCTTGCCAACGCCGGCTTCGCCGACGTAGAGCGGATTGTTCTTGCGGCGGCGACACAGCACCTGGATCGTGCGCTCGATCTCCTCGGTACGGCCGATCAGCGGATCGATCTTGCCCTGCTTGGCCAGCTCGTTGAGGTTGTTGGCGTACTCGGTGAGCGCGTTGCCCTTGCTGTCGCCGCCCTCTTCCTCCTTCTCGGCCGCGGTGGGAGCGGATTCGGACTCATGCCCGATCTTGGCGATACCGTGCGAGACGTAGTTGACCACGTCCAGCCGGGTCACTTCCTGCTGGTGCAGGAAGAACACCGCGTGCGAATCCTTCTCGCCGAAGATCGCCACCAGCACGTTGGCGCCAGTCACCTCTTTTCGTCCGGAAGATTGCACGTGATACACCGCGCGTTGCAGCACGCGCTGGAAACCCAGTGTGGGCTGGGTGTCGCGCTCGTCGCCGGTGGGCAGCACCGGCACGGTCTCGGCGATGATCGAACGCAGGTCCTTGCCGAGCTTGTCCACGTCGGCGCCGCAACCACGCAGCACCGCCGCGGCGGTCGGATTTTCGAGCAAAGCCAGCAGCAGGTGTTCCACCGTCATGAATTCATGACGCTGCTCGCGCGCTTCCTTGTAGCACTGGCCGATGGTGAACTCGAGATCTTTACTGAACATCTTGGTCTCTCTTGAGCCTTCGTCGAAGCACGCGAGCCAGGGACGGCTCGCCCGCGAGACAAGCGGGTTTTTTTGCTTGACTCGCGAAGCCGAGTACGGACCTGTGCCGGACTCGGCGTGTCCGGGCAAGTCATGGATGACTTGTCCCGGACCAAATATGGGGATCGGCTACAACTTTTCCATAGTGCACAACAAGGGATGCTGATGGGCGCGCGAAAACTCGTTCACTTGGGTTACCTTGCTTTCTGCCACTTCGCGCGTGAACACGCCGCAGACGCCGCGGCCGCGGGTGTGCACGTGCAACATGATTTGGGTCGCTTTCTCGCGGTTCATGTTGAAGAAGGTTTCCAGCACCGCCACCACGAACTCCATCGGCGTGTAATCGTCATTGATCAGCACCACCTGGTACAACGGCGGGCGCGCGGTTTCCGGCTTGGCCGTTTCCACCGCC
>DATFCO010000151.1:0-2239 GCA_035253005.1 Rhodanobacteraceae bacterium | reverse complement strand
TCAAGGGGGCAAAAATAAAAGCGATTATAACGATGCGCGAGACATCAGCCGTTGCAAGCCGCATTCGCGCAGCACTTCATCCCACGGAAACATCGGTCCGGGATCGCGCTTGCGGAACACCTGCCGCGACGGGTCGTCGCTAGCCGGCACCTTGTCGATATCGAGATCTTCGTGGCCGGCGATCCGGCGCAGATTGGGACAGTCCTCGCGCAGCCATTGCAGCAATACCAGCAGCGATTCGATTTGTGCGCGCGGATAAGGTTCGCTCATCACCTGCTTACGCGTGTCGAACCAGTCGGGATAACGGCCGACGTTGACCAGCTCGACCCCGACCGAGCGTTCGTTGTAGCCGCGCGTATGGTGGGCGATGCGTGTTTCATCCACGAAGCGGTGCAGCGCGCCGTCGCGATCGACATAGAAATGTCCGCTGTTGCCGCTGCCGTCGTCGTGCAGCACGCGTTCGCCGTATTCGCGGGCGGTAGCGAGGTCGGGCAACTCGGTGCAGTGGATCACCGCCAGATCGATGTCGGAAAGCGCGCGTTCGCGCAGAACCTGAGCGTATGGCAGGGGCCAGTCGTGAAATGCGGGCCGCGACATGCGCGGAGTGTCGCACGAAGCTTGCTAACATGGCCGATTCACGAATGCGGAATCCGGCATGCGCGGCACGGTGATCCTTTCCCACGGCTCCTACAGCGGCCCGGACGCAACCAAGGTCAGCGCATTGGCGAAGATCGCGGACGAACTCGGCTGGAAATCGCTGCGTCCGGATTTCCGCGAAGCGGACAAGCTCGGCCACGCGGCTTCGGTGCAGCCGCGCGTGGAAAAACTGGTCGCGGCAGCGCGTGAAGCCGCGCAACCTCTGGTGCTGGCCGGTTCCAGCATGGGCGCGTTCGTATCGGGATTGGCCTCGCTGCAAGTGCGGTGCGCGGGTATATTTCTGATTGCGTTGCCGACGAAGATTCCGCGCTGGTCGCAGCGTTTCGACATGGCGAACGTGCCGGCGATGCTGGCGCATGGCTTCGATGACGAGCTGTGTCCGGTCACCGCGGCAGTTCGATTCGCGCGTGCGCGCGGTGTTCCGACATTGCTGCTGCCGGACGATCACCGGCTCGCCAATCACGTCGAACTGATCGGCGAGCAGTTCGGGCTGTTCCTGCAACGGCTTTCCGCCGGCGCGTGAGCGCTTTCTTCGCCACTTGCCCGAAGGGCATGGAATACCTGCTGCGCGATGAACTCGTCGCGCTGGGTGCGTCCGCGCGCGAAGTGCTGGCCGGTGTGCATTTCGAGGGCGAATTGAAACACGCCTACCTCGCCTGTCTGCATTCGCGGCTGGCGAGCCGTGTGCTGATGCCGCTGAGCGAATTCGATGCGCCGGATGCGGACGCGCTGTATGCCGGCGCGTCCGCGATCGACTGGTCGCGGCACTTCGCACCGGACGTGACGCTGGCGATCGACGCGAGCGCGTCGAAGAGCGCGATCACGCACGGCATGTTCGCCGCGCAACGCGTCAAGGACGCGATCGTGGATCAATGCCGCGAGCGGTCCGGCACGCGGCCGCGGATCGACCTTCGGAACCCGGCGATCCGTCTGAATCTCCATCTGCACAAGGATCGCGCCATTTTGTCCCTGGATCTTTCCGGCGAGCCGCTGCACCGGCGCGGCTGGCGGCGTGATCAGGGCGAGGCGCCGTTGAAGGAGAATCTCGCCGCCGCGATGCTGCTGCGCGCGCGCTGGCCGGAGATTTACGCGAACGGCGGCGCGCTGCTCGATCCGATGTGCGGGTCCGGCACGCTGCTGATCGAAGCGGCGTTGATGGCGGCGGATGTCGCGGCCGGATTGCGGCGCGGCCATTTCGGTTTTCTCGCCTGGCGCGGCCACGATGCCGCGTTGTGGCAGCGCTTGCACGAGGAAGCCGAAACGCGCGCGCAGGAAGGCTTGCGGAACCTGCGCGATGTTTTCTTCGGCAGCGATGCGGCACCGCTGATGATCGAGGTCGCGAAGAAGAACGCGCAGAGCGCGGGCGTGGCGGGCTTCACCCATCTGCAAAAACACGACGTCGCGCATTTGCAACGACCGGAAAGTTTCGAACACGGCTTGCTGATCACCAACCCGCCTTACGGCGAGCGCATGGGCGAGCACAACGAAGTTCGCGCGCTGTATCGCATGTTGGGCGAACGATTGCGCGCGAATTTCACCGGCTGGCGCGCGGCCGTACTGGTGGCGCGGCCGGAGCGGGGCG
>DATFCO010000150.1:0-2218 GCA_035253005.1 Rhodanobacteraceae bacterium | reverse complement strand
TTCAGCGCGATGGCCTTGCCGCCATCGCCCGCGTTGATTTCGTCCACGATCTTTTGCGCGACTTCCGGCTGCACGACGTAGTTGACGGCCACGTTGGCGCCGCGCGCGGCGATTTCGCGTGCGATCGCTTCGCCGATGCCGGAGTTGGCGCCGGTGACGAGGGCGTGCTGGCCGTGGAGTGATTTGTCGTTCCGTGACATGGGATGCTCCTTGTTGTGGTGTTACTGTCGATCCGGCAAGCAGCCGTCCATGGCGCGTGGCGCCCGCCCGGCCATCCTTGGCTGTGCCTTCGCCCGCGCAGCCGATGCCATTCAAGGCATCGGCTAAGCGCGCGTGCTCAGCCATCCTCCTTCGAATCCTGCGCGCTGCAAACCAAGTCGGATCGGCGCGCATTCGCGCATCAATCGCCATATCAGGCCGGTGCGGTAATTCTCGATCATCAGCACGATCGGTCCCTGGTTCAGCGCGTAGTGCCAGGGCGATACCCAGCCGCCGCTCGGCGCGCCGTCGGGATAGCTCGGATTGAACGAAGCGTGGAAGCCGAAGCCTTTCGGGCTGTGGCCGATCAGTTTTTCCAGATAACGCACCGCGTCCATCACGATGTCCGGCGCGAACGGCAGCGAGGCGATCGCCGCCCACGGCGACAGCGTACCGTCGTCCGGACCGTACGGCGCACCGCGCGCGATGTATCCGTAGAAACGGTGCCGGCGCTTCTTGCCGTCGCTGCCTTTCACCGTCAGCACCTTGCCGTCGCCCGGACCGTCGCTGGCGGTGAAGCCCCAGCAGTCCTTTTCGTAGCCGGCGAACTTGCGCGGATTGCGCGCCCCGTATTCGCGCTGGATCAGCGTGCTGACGCGGCTGTTTTCGAAATAATCGGTTTTCTTGCCGCGCATGAATTCGTCCTGGATGCCGCGCAGATCCAGCCAGACATGCGAGAACTGATGGATGAACAGCGGTCCGCCGTACAGCACGTCGTGGCCGTACACGCGTCGCCAGCGGAACGTTGAAGTCCATGCCTCGTAAGCATCGGGTTGCACGTCGAACTGCGACGCTGCCAGCGCCAGGACGTACAACAACAACGCCTCGTTGTAGCCGAACCAGCGGCACTTCAGGAAACCCGATTCCGGCTTCCAGCCCATCGTGATCGAAGGCTCGCCGTCTTGCGCCCAGCGCCAGTCGGCGCGCGCGTAGATCGTCTGCACGAGTTGGCGGAATTCGCATTCCGCAGCGCTGTCGCCGGAGAAATATTGCGCGGCCAGCAGGAACCCGGCGATCAGCAGCGCAGTGTCGATGGTGGAAAGCTCGCTTTCCCACGCACGGCGGCCAGTGTCCGCGTGCAGGAAGTGGTAGTAGAAACCCTTGTAGCCCACGCCATCGGGCGCGCCGCTCTGGTCGGCGTTGGCGAAGAAGCGCGCGGCCGCCACCGAATGCGACAGCGCGAGCTTTCGGCTCATCCAGCCGCGCTCGACCGCGACCGGATAGCACGACAGCGCAAATCCCACCGCGGCAATACTGCTGGGCGAGTCGGGCTGGGTGGAATCCAGCACCAGTCCGGTCTCGGGGTCGACGTGCCGCTCGAAAAAATGAAACGCCTTGCGTTGCAAGTCGTCCAACACCGCGTCGTCGGTGTGTTTCTCGCGCTGCAAGGCTTCCACCGCCGGCTTCGGCGCACCCGCGGCGTGCTTGTGGACCGGCGCGGCCTTATCGCCGGGATACTGGCGCAGCTCGGCGTCTTCTTCGGTGGCGACCGTCGCCGGATTGCCGTGAGATTCGCGCAGTTTTTCATGACCGCGGTCTCCCACGGTTTCGTCGCTTGCCGCGCGCGGCCGTTTACGTTCGACAGGTTTCATGGCTCAACGATACTGGATGTCGATCGCCGCGACCGCGTGCGGCGGCAGGTCCAGCTTGAACTCCACGCCGTTGTCGCGTGTGCGCGGTTCGATGCGCTCCTCCCGCAGTTGCGAGGCTTCGTCCAGACGCTCGAGTTGCGCCGCGTCCGGATATTCCGGCTGGCCCATTTCCACCCAGGCGGCCTTGGCGTTGGCGTGCGAATCGTCGATGCGCCGCAGCGTCGCTGGCAGCGGTGGATTCGCGCCGAGCACGCTGAAAGTCACGGCTTCGGTCTCGATCGGATGTTGCGGAAACGCGTGATTGCACAGCAGCAGCGTGACGTGCCGCGGATTCGCGCGGATCGCCCACGCTTCGACGGTACGATGGC
>DATFCO010000149.1:0-4681 GCA_035253005.1 Rhodanobacteraceae bacterium | reverse complement strand
TCCAGTTGTTCACCGCGGACGGCAGCGACCCACCGCAAAAACGCATCGATGCACAAGCCGGCAGCTACGACACCTATCACCTGGATTTGAATGCGCGCGGGTTGCTGGACGCTTTCGGCTATAACGTCGATGCGTCGCATTTCCAGACTGGCGGTTTCCGCGATCACAGCCGCGCGCACCGCGACAACGGCAATGCCAAGCTCACGTACGAAACGAAGAACGGCGGCAAGCTGACTCTGTTGTTGAATTCGGTTTCAGTGAACGCGCTGGACCCTCAAGGTTTGAGCTACGCGCAGTTCCTCGCCGACCCGCGCCAGGCCGCGCCCAGCGCGCTGACCTACGACACGCGCAAGACCGTACAGCAGACGCAAGGCGGTGTGGTGTACGAACAGCCGATCGACGACCACCAGAGCGTGCGTGTGCTGGGCTATTACGGCGATCGCGCGATCACGCAATTCCTTTCGGTGCCGACGTTCGCGCAGGCCAATCCGCTCAGTTCCGGCGGCGTGGTCGATCTCGCCACGAAATATGGCGGCGTGGATGCACGTTGGATCTGGCAAGGCAAGTTGCTCGAACAGCCATTGCAATTCACGGCGGGCGTGAATTGGGATCGCGAAGACCAGCATCGGCTCGGTTACGAAAATTTCGTCGGCGCTGTTCTGGGCGTGGTTGGTGCATTGCGCCGCAATGAACAGGACGATGTCTACGACTTCGACCAGTACGCGCAAGGTTCCTGGGAATTTGCGCCGCGCTGGTCGCTGACAGCGGGCGTGCGCCACAGCAGCGTGCACTTCAGCAGCGACGATGCGTATGTGACGGCGAGCAATCCCAATGACAGCGGGCGCGTCGAATATTCGGCCGTCACGCCGGTCGCGGGTTTGCTGTTTCATGCGAACACGGATTGGAACCTGTACACATCCTTCGGCCGCGGCTTCGAAACGCCCACCTTCAACGAACTCGCTTATCGCGCCGATGGCGGTCCCGGTCTGGCTTTCAATCTGAAGCCCGCGATTTCGGATAACGGAGAGATCGGGTCCAAATGGCGCTGGAACAAAGGCGGCAAGTTGGATGTCGCGCTGTTTCAGTCGGACACGCGCAACGAACTCGCCGTGTACAGCAGCAGCGGCGGGCGCACGACTTATCAGAACATCGGTCGCGCGCGCCGGCGTGGGGCCGAACTCGAACTGGATGCACCGCTGTCCGCGGATTGGCGCGCGCAACTCGCCTACACCTTGCTCGATGCGCGTTTCAACCAAGCCTCCGGATGCGTCAACGGCGACTGCGCCGTCGCGACGGGCGCGCGCATTCCTGGCGTACCGCGCCAGCAGTTCTACGGCGAAATGCGATGGGGCACGGAACGTGGCTGGCACGCGGGATTGAACGTGTTCGCGGTAAGCGCGGTGTATGCGGATGATGCCAACACGGCGCGAGCGCCGGGCTACGGACTGGTCGGCGCCGACATCGGATACGTTGCGCACGCGGCCGGCGCCACCATCTCTCCATTCGTCCGCTTCGACAATCTGTTCGACCGAAAAGTCATCGGCTCGGTGATCGTCAACAACGGCAACGGCGGCTATTTCGAACCCGCGCCGGGACGCAGCGTGATGGTAGGGTGCGATTTGCGATTCGAATGAATCCGACCGAGGTCAAATCCGGTACGCCACCGCTTTCATCACGCCCGAGGCAAAACGCATCAAAGATGGAATCGGCGGCGGCAGTTCCGCACCGCCGCGTGCTCGCGCATTGGTCGCGTGGCGGGCCTCTTCGGTTTTCATTGTCTCGAGGATCGCACGCGAGCGCCCGTCGTTTTCCGGCAAGCGCTGCAGGTGTTCGTGCAGATGCGCTTCGACCTGGCGTTCGGTTTCCACCACGAAACCGAGGCTCGCGCGATCGCCGAACAGCGCGGCCAACGCGCCGATGCCGAAACTGCCGGCGTACCACAACGGGTTCAACAAGCTCGGGCGATCGTCCAGCTCGCGCAGCCGCTGCGCACACCAGGCCAGGTGATCGGTTTCTTCCGTCGCTGCCTTCTGCAAATGCATGCGCGTGGCCGGATCGCGCGCGAACGCGGCCTGCCCGTCGTACAGCGCCTGCGCGCAGACCTCGCCGGTGTGGTTGACCCGCATCAAGCCGGCCGCGTGTTTGCTATCGTTGTCGTCGAGATGGGTTTCCGCATAGCCGGTTGCCGGCGATGGCCGGGCTTCCACCACCGCGCCGCAAACGGTGCCCAGCGCGCGCTCGATGCCGGAGAACACGCGATCGAGCCTGCTCAGGTGTCGCGCTTGCGAGTTCGTATTCATGCGATCAATTGTCGCGCAAGCAGCGTGAGCGGATGTTCAATCTGCAGACGATCGCCACGTTCGTACAGTCCCGCAGCGATATGCAAACGGCAGCCGACGTTCGAAGTCAGCAGCATATCCGGTGCGGGTCGCGGCAGCATGCCCAGGACTTTCTCGCGGTACGCGGCCGCACGGGTGGGAAATTCCAGCATGTGGCTGCCGGCCGCGCCGCAACATTGCGCCTGCGTCGGCAGTACGTCGATCTGCAATTCCGGGATGCGCGCGAGCAGCTTGCGTACCGCCTCACCGTTGCGTGCGACATTGACCTGCGTGCACGGCAGGTGCAGCGCCGCGCGCATATTCAGCGGCCTAAAATTCAACTCATCGGCGTGCGTGGAAATGAAACCGAGCGCTTCCTCGACGCGCGTGTTCGGCAACGCCGCGCGCAAGGTGCCGAGGCAACCGGGCGTCGCGGTGATCAGCGCGGCCGTGCCGCTGCGCTCGAAAGCGGCATGCACGCGCTGGATGAGGCGATGCGCGCGGGCGGCATTACCAGTATGCGCGGCCAGCGCGCCGCAGCAGATGCCGTCGATGCGCGTGACCTGGAATCCCGCGGCGCGCAACAAACGTTCGGCGGCATTCTGCGCCTCGCGCTCGAACACGCTCTGCACGCAACCGCCGAACAAGGCGACGGTGCCGCGAGTGGCCTCCGCATCCGGTCTGGTCGAATGGCCGTTCGATTCGCGCGGCAACACCGGCAGCAACCCGATCGCAGCGCGCAGCGCGGATGCCTTCGATAACAGCGCGCGCGCCAGCGGCGGCGCCCAGAATCGTGCGAAGCTCAGCCGCGCCAGCCACGACAGCGCGCGCAACAATCGCGGGCTCGTCAACACGCCGAGCAGCGCGCGCGGCCGCGGCTTGGCCGGCGGCAACGCGGCGCGCGCTTCCACCAGTAGCGGGCCGTAATGCACCGGCACAGGACAAACGCGTTCGCAAGCCATGCAGGCGAGGCAATGATCCAGATGCAGGCGCAGGTCGAAGCCGGCCGGTACCGCGCCGGACGTACCCGCCGCGGCCAGCGCGATGCGTCCCCGCGGCGACTCGGTTTCGGTCGCATCCAGCGCGTAGGTGGGACAATGCGGCAGGCACAACCCGCATTTCACGCACTCGTCGGCGAGCGCCGCGATGCAGGCGGCAGAATCGGGTTCAGCCATCGCCGGTATGCTATCATCGCGCCGCCGCAAGCCCGCCCGTGGCTTGCGCCAAACCCTTGGCTTCGCTATCCTTTGCGGTCTTTCGCCGAAGGCTTGGCGCGCGGTTGACCCACTGCGCGGGCGGGCGCGGCTCAACCCCAACGGATCGTTCCCATGAAGACGTTCAGCGCCAAGGCCGAAGAGGTCAAGCGCGACTGGTTTCTCGTCGATGCCAACGGCAAGACGCTGGGCCGGCTGTGCACGGAAGTCGCTCGCCGCCTGCGCGGCAAGCACAAGCCCGTGTTCACGCCGCACGCAGACACCGGCGACTACATCGTCGTGGTCAACGCCGAGAAGATCGCGGTCACCGGCAACAAGCTCAACGACAAGATGTATCACCGCTTCACCGGCTACGTCGGCAACCTGAAGTCCACCAACCTCAAGGACCTGCTAGCCACGCACCCGGAGCGGGCGATCGAGATCGGCGTCAAGGGCATGCTGCCGAAGAACCCGCTGGGACGCGCGATGTTCCGCAAGCTCAAGGTCTACAAGGGCGCCGAGCATCCGCACACCGCGCAACACCCGCAAGCTCTGGAAATCTGACATGGCGACGTTTTGTGCGCTGTCCCTGCGCATGAAAGCGGACATCCATGTCCGCACTTCTCAACAACAGCACGCATAAACATGGCTATTCAGCAAGCTCAGAATTACGGCACCGGCCGCCGCAAAACCTCCGCCGCGCGCGTGTTCCTGCGCAAGGGCCAGGGCCGCATCATCGTCAACGGCAAACCGCTGGACGAGTTCTTCGGCCGCGAAACCTCGCGCATGATCGTGCGACAGCCGCTGGAGTTGACGCAGATGTCCGACAAGTTCGACATCAGCGTCAACGTCGACGGCGGCGGCATCACCGGCCAGGCCGGCGCAATCCGGCTCGGCATCGCCCGCGCGCTGGTGGAATACGACGAGAGCCTGAAGGCTCCGCTACGCAAGGCCGGCTTCATGACCCGCGATGCACGCGCGGTCGAGCGCAAGAAGGTCGGCTTGCACAAGGCGCGTCGCGCGACGCAATTCTCGAAGCGCTGACGAGCGGTTGCAAAGCTACTACGCTTTGCAAACCGCTCTAAAATAGAAACGACTTAGCCCCGTCGCCAAGTGGTAAGGCACCTGACTCTGACTCAGGCATTCGGTGGTTCGAATCCATCCGGGGCT
>DATFCO010000148.1:0-7824 GCA_035253005.1 Rhodanobacteraceae bacterium | reverse complement strand
CTTCAACTCGCCGTGGCGGATCGGTTCGCGCGAAGGTGGGGGCAGGCCGAATCCTTCGGCCAACAAGATCGCTTGCGCTTGCTCGCTCGCGCCTTCGTCCGGCGTCGCGGGACGAGGCCACTCGTGTGGCCGAATTGAGCGAGGAGCCCCCGCTGCCGCTTCTTCAACGGTTCGGATCAGCCAGGCGCAATAATCCATCGAGGTCATTTTCGCGATTGAACAGTCGGAAGTAGTTCCGCACGCGCTCGAGATCCAGTTTACCCCAGTTCGCTTTCAGCAGTTCATGGATATCGGTAACATCCTTCAGTCGAGTCGGATTGTTGTGGATGGCCTGAATCTTCAATCCGATCAAATCTTCTGCCTGGATCACCGGAATCGGCTGATCGCCATAGGAGACTCGCTCTGCGCGGTCCAGCATGCCCAGGCTGATTTCCCTTCGCGCATGCTGGAAATCGATGCGCGTGAGCTCGGCGAGATAAGAGCTGAACTCTTCATCTTCGGAAACGACTTGCGCGCCGTGTATCCGCAACAGCTCGCGCACGCGTTCGATGAAGTCCTCGTGCAGCAGAAAGTCCACGTCGACCGTGCCGCGTGGCCAGCCGCGCGGTCCCAACGCCAGGTCGCCGATCACCGCATATTTGACGCCGGACGCATCGAGCAGCGCTGCGAGCTTGCGCAGCAGTTCGACGACCTTCGGCTGCGGTTCCACGCTGCGCCTTATGCGTTGCCGTGGAACAGCTCGCGTCCGATCAGCATCTGGCGGATTTCGTTGGTGCCGGCGCCGATCTCGTACAGCTTGGCGTCGCGCAGGATGCGGCCGGTGGGGAAGTCGTTGATGTAGCCGTTGCCGCCCAACGCCTGCACGGCTTCGAGCGCCACCTGCACCGCGTTGCGCGAGGCATTCAAGAGACACGAAGCCGGATCGATGCGCGACTTCATCCCCAGGTCGAACTGCTGCGCGACGGTGTAGGAGAACGCGCGCGAGGATTGCAGCGCGGTATACATGTCGGCGATCTTGGCCTGCATGATGCCGAAGGTGCCGATCGGCGCGTTGAACTGCTTGCGCTCGCGCACGTAGGGCAGGGTGACGTCCAGCGCCGCCTGCATCAGGCCGATCGGGCCGCCGGAGATCACCAGACGCTCGGTATCCAGCCCGCCCATCAGCACGCGCACGCCTTCGTCCACTTCGCCGATGCGGTTTTCGTCGGGAATTTCGCAATCCTCGAACACCAGTTCGCAGGTGTTGGAGCCGCGCATCCCGAGCTTGTCCAGTTTCTGCGCGGTGGAGTAGCCCTTCATGCCTTTTTCGACGAGGAAGGCGGTGATGCAGCGGCTGCCGGCGGTGCGCGGCGCGGTGCGCATGTAAACCAGGATCACGTCGGCATCGGGTCCGTTGGTGATCCACATCTTCGAGCCGTTGGCGATCCAGCGGTCGCCCTTCTTTTCGGCGCGGCAGGCCATCGAACCCACGACATCCGAGCCGGAACCCGGCTCACTCATCGCCAGCGCGCCGACGTATTCGCCGCTGCACAGTTTCGGCAGATACTTTTTCCGTTGCGCGTCGGTACCTTTCGCGTACAGATTGCTGACGCACAAGTTGGAATGCGCGACATACGACAGCCCGACCGAACCCGAAGCGCGCGAGATTTCCTCCATCGCCACGAGATGCGCGAGGAATCCCATGCCGCTGCCGCCGAATTCCGGCGGCACGGTGATGCCCAGCAAACCGAGATCGCCCAGTTTTTTCCAGAGATCGGAAGGGAACGTATTTTCGCGGTCGATCAGCTCCGCGCGCGCCGCGATTTCCTTCTCCGCGAAGGCGCGCACGCTTTCGCGCAGCAGGTCGATGTCTTCGCCGAGCTTGAATGCACGCATGGATCAGGAGCCCGGGGGTTGGGGGTGGGTAGCGGGGGTGCGGAGATGGATGTTCGCGCAAAGTCCAGTTTCGCGCAGGAGCGGCGTCCGTGCACCCCCACTGCCCATCCCCCGTCCCCGCTTCATCGTCATTGCCCGCGCATCCGGCCCAGGAACCGCGGACCGTCGTTGCCCATGGTGGGCAATTTGATCTTGCCGATGGCGTTGATGCGTTCTTCCGCCATGCGGTCGGCGGCCTTGTAGGTCGGAATGCCGTCGCGCTCGGCGATCTGGAAGATGCGGCCGACGTTATAGTAGATCGTGCGCATCATGCGCATCGCGCGCTCGCGATTGTAGCCGTCGATCTCCAGCGAAACGTTCATCACGCCGCCGGCGTTCACCGCGTAATCGGGCGCATAAAGAATCCCGCGCTTCTCGACTTCGTCGCCGATTTCGTCGGTGGCGAGCTGGTTGTTCGCCGCACCGCAGATGATCTTGCACTTCAGTCGCGGCAATGTCTGTTCGTTGACCGTACCGCCCAGCGCGCAGGGCGAATACACATCCGCGTTGACGTCGTAGATTTCCTCGGGACCGACGGCTTCGCAACCCAGTTCGTCCACGCAGCGCTGCACCGATTCCTTGTTGATGTCGGTGACGAACACCTTGGCGTTCTGCTCGCGCAGCAGCTTTATGAATTCGGTGCCGACGTGGCCGGCGCCCTGCACGGCATAGGTGTACTTGCCCACGTCCTCGTTGCCGAACTTGTAGCTGAGCGCGGCCATCAACCCTTGCAACGTGCCGTATGCGGTGAACGGCGAAGGATCGCCGGAACCGCCATGCACCTGGTGCACGCCGGTGACAAATTCGGTTTCCCGGAACACATATTCCATGTCGTTGACGTCAATGCCGACGTCCTCGGCCGTGATGTAGCGGCCGTTCAAAGAATTGACGAAACGGCCGAAGGCGCGGAACAGCGCCTCTGACTTGTCCTTCGCGGGATCGCCGATGATCACCGCCTTGCCGCCGCCCAGGTTCAAACCCGCCACCGCGTTCTTGAAGGTCATGCCGCGCGACAGGCGCAGCACGTCGTTCAACGCCTCCGCCTCGTTCTTGTAAGGCCACATGCGCAGGCCGCCGAGCGCAGGACCGAGCACCGTGTTGTGGATCGCGATGATGGCCTTCAGGCCCGCGTCCCGGCTCTGGCAGAACACGATCTGTTCGTGCCCGGAAGTGGAAATGGTTTCGAAGATCATCAGCACTGGCTCCCGATGCGCCGGACGAGGCGCGAGACGACGGGCGGAATCATCGAGAATCCGCCGGATTGGAAAGGGTGTTGCGGCCGCGAAGGCGGGCGATTGCAGCCGGTTAGTTTAACTTGGCCGCCCGCGGGTTGCATCCGCACCCGGCCGCGCCGGTTGGTCGCTCAAAAAAAGAACGGAGCGCAATGGGCGCTCCGTTCGGCAAGCGATGGTGCCGGGATCATCTTCCCCAATAACCGACATGGAACCGCCACACCGGCCCTTCCTGCACCCACCGGCCGGGGTAATAGCGATAGCCGGGGCGCGCGTGCACCCAATAGCCTGATCGCCACACATAGCGGTGGCCGTTCCACTTCCAGTAGCCATTCACCCACACCCAGCCCGGACGCGGCGGCGGCACCGGCTCGTACACCGGCGCGGGTGGGCCGAAATTGACGCCGACCCCCACGCTGACGTGCGCGGCGGAAGCAGTTGGTGCGATCGCGAACCCGCCGGCAGCCAGCCCCGCAAGCAATACGGCGCTGAAAATCGGATGACGCATATGACCTCCATCATGACGGCCGTTCGGCCTCACGCGCCAAAACGCGCCGCCACGTGCGCAGTTGACGCCGCGCGCTTTAGCGTTCAGCGGCGCGTCGGCGATGTCGCCATGGTCGTTGCGCGATGACATACCGGCCGGCACACTGCGGCATTTCGCGAGGAGCGGTCATGCAGACCGAAACGAATCGCAACCTGCACACGCGTTGCTGCATCGTCGGCGGCGGTCCGGCCGGCATGGTGCTGGGGCTGCTGCTCGCGCGCGCGGGCGTACAGGTCACGGTGCTCGAGAAGCACGGCGATTTCCTGCGGGATTTCCGCGGCGACACCGTACATCCCGCCACGCTGGAAATCATCGACGAAATCGGACTGATGTCGGAATTCCAGCGGCTGCCGATCTACAAGGCCGCCGACCTCGCAATCATCGTCGGTGGCCGCGAGCAACCGGCGCTGGATTTCCGCGGCTTGAAACCTTTCGATTACATCGCGCTGGTGCCGCAGTGGGATCTGCTCGACCTGCTGGCCAGCGCCGGCAAGCGCTATCCGAATTTCGATCTGCGGATGCGCCACAAGGCCGTCGCATTGATCGGGGAGAATGGCCGTGTGAGCGGCGTGCACGTCGAAGCGCCCCAAGGCGCATTGGAGATCCACGCGGATCTGGTGGTCGCCTGCGACGGCCGGCATTCGACCGTGCGCGATGCGGCCGGGTTGAAGGCGAAGGAATACGGCGCGCCGATGGATGTGCTGTGGTTTCGCCTGCCGCGCATCGCCGGCGATCCGCCGGACGTGCTGGGGATCATCGATCGCGGCCACATCATGGTGCTGCTGAATCGCGACGACTACTGGCAAGTCGCATATGTCATCCCGAAAGACGGCGACGCCGAACTGCGCGTGCAACCGATCGACACCTTGCGCGCCTCCGTCGTGGAACTGGCGCCGTTTCTCGCCGGACGCGAATCGGCAATCGCATCATGGGACGAAGTCAAGACGCTGGTGGTGCAGGTCGACCGGCTGGAGCGCTGGCACAAGCCCGGATTGCTGCTGATCGGCGATGCGGCGCACGCGATGTCGCCGATCGGCGGCGTCGGCATCAATCTCGCGATCCAGGATGCAGTGGCCGCCGCGAATGCGCTGGCGGAACCGCTGCTCGGCTCGTCGCCGATCGACGAATCGTTGCTCGCGGCGATCCAGCAGCGGCGCATGTTGCCGGTGCGTGTCATTCAGCGCGTGCAACGGCTGATGCAGGACCGCATCGTCAGCCGCGCGCTCGAACAGAGCGGCAAGCGCGCGCACATTCCGGCATTGTTGCGCTGGCTGCTCGGTTTCCGCAGCGTGCGGCATATCCCCGCGCGACTATTCGGTTACGGCATCCGTCAGGAGCATGTGCGTACGGGCACTCCGACCTGAGCCGCGGCGCTGCACGCGCTAGAATGGGCGAATGAGCCGATCCGCCGCCGAAATTCCCACTCCCGAACCGCGCGTGGAAACGTCACCGCTGCGTTTCGTCACCGCGGCCAGCCTGTTCGACGGCCACGACGCCGCGATCAACATCATGCGCCGGATCATCCAGGCGCAAGGCGCGGAGGTGATCCACCTCGGCCACAACCGAAGCGTCGAAGACGTGGTGCGCGCCGCGCTGCAGGAAGATGCCGACGCGATCGCGGTGTCGTCCTACCAGGGCGGCCACATGGAATATTTCAAGTACATGGTGGACATGCTGCGCGAACGCGGCGCGCCGCACATCCGCGTGTTCGGCGGCGGCGGCGGCACGATTACGCCGGAAGAAATCCGCGAGCTCGAGGATTACGGCGTCGAGCGCATCTATCACCCCAACGACGGCATGCATCTCGGCCTCACCGCGATGATCGAGGACGTGGTGAGGCGTGCACGAGAAGCGCGGGAGACGGGAGAGGAGAGACGGGAGACGTCAAAGCTCGTCGCGCCACAAATTGATGATGAAATTTCGGTTGGCAGGATGCTCAGCGCGATCGAGGACGGTGCATTCACTGATGCCGAGCTCGCGATGCTGCGAAAGCAGTGGGCAAATCCGCAGGCACGTAGCCCGTCTCCCATCTCCCGCTTCTCGTCTCCCGTGCTGGGCATTACCGGCACCGGCGGCGCGGGCAAGTCTTCTGTCACCGACGAATTGATCCTGCGCTTCCTGCACGCGTTTCCGCAGATGCGCATCGCGGTGCTGGCGGTGGACCCCACGCGCCGGCGCAGCGGCGGTGCGCTGCTGGGCGACCGCATCCGCGTGAACTCCCTGCGCTCGCATCGCGTATTCATGCGCTCGATGGCCACGCGCCGCCAGCACGCGGCGACCAGCGCCGTGCTGAAGGATTGCATTGCGTTCTTGAAGTCGTTGCCGTTCGATCTGGTGATCGTGGAGACCGCGGGCATCGGGCAAAGCGATTCCGAAATCGTGGATCTGGTGGATTTTCCGATTTACGTGATGACCTCCGATTACGGCGCCGCCAGCCAGCTCGAGAAGATCGACATGCTGGACTTCGCCGAGCTCGTCGTGCTCAACAAATACGACAAGCGCGGCGCCGAAGACGCGCTGCGCGACGTACGCAAGCAATGGAAGCGCAACCGTACCGCGTTCTCGACGAAGGACGAAGACATCCCCGTTTATCCCACCATCGCCAGCCAGTTCAACGATCCGGGCGTGACCTGGATGTTCGTGAATCTTTGCAGGTTGGTGCGGGAGAAGCTGGCTTTGCATCCCTCTCCCACCGGGAGAGGGACCGAGGGTGAGGGTACGAGCGGAGCGAAGGAAGCGAGTTCTGCCAACTCCGCGCAAGTCCCGAACCCTCACCCCAGCGCTACGCGCTCGGCCGATGGCCGCCTCTCCCGTGGGGAGAGGGGAGTTACGGCGCACTGCGACTTCAACCCCCACATCGACGTCTCGATCAAGGAACCGCGCGCGACGGTGCTGATTCCCGGTTCGCGCGTGCGCTACCTCGCCGAAATCGCCGAGCAGGGCAGGGAAATCAACTCCGACATCGCGCGCATGGCCGAGGCCGCATCGAAAGCGCAGCACTATTTCGAATCGCTGGCGGAACTGAAAGACCCGAATCTGCCCAAGCCGCTGGATTTGTACGAGGCGTCCCAGCTCGACAATTCCGCCGGCGCGCACATGGTGGTGGACAGCGATGAGGAAAACGCGTTCTGGGAACAGGGCGGCGGCATCGACCGCAGCATGATCGTGTTGCGTCAGCGCTACAACGAAGCGGTGAAGGAACTCAGCGCTGAAGCAATTCGCTCGCTGCGCGAATGGCCGGCGCGCAAGGAATCGGTCACCGCGGGCGTCAACGAATACGAAGTGCGCGGCAAGAAAATTCGCGTCGAGAATTATCGCGAATCGCTTTCGCACCAGAAGATCCCGAAGATCGCGCCGCCAACCACGCGCGACTGGGGAGACCTGCTGAAGTTCCTGATGATGGAGAACCTGCCGGGCGTGTATCCGTATACCGGCGGCGTCTATCCGTATCGCCGTTCCGGCGAAGACCCGACGCGCATGTTCGCGGGCGAAGGCACGCCCGAGCGCACCAATCGCCGCTTCCATTATTTGTCGCTCGGCCAACCCGCCGCGCGTTTGTCCACGGCATTCGACAGCGTCACGCTCTACGGCGAAGACCCGGCCGAGCGCCCGGACATCTACGGCAAGATCGGCAACTCCGGCGTCTCCATCGCCACGCTGGATGACATGAAGAAGCTGTATTCCGGCTTCGACCTGTGCGCGCCGACGACTTCGGTGTCGATGACGATCAACGGCCCCGCACCGATGATCCTGGCGATGTTCATGAACACCGCGATAGATCAGCAGATCGAAAAACATTTGCGCGAGGACGAAACGCGCTGGGCAGCAGCTCAGAAGAAGATCGACGCGCTGTACAAGGACAAAGCGCGCCCGCAGTACACCGGCATGTTGCCGGAAGGCAACGACGGTTTGGGACTCGGACTGCTTGGCGTGTCCGGCGATCAAGTCGTCGACAAGGAGACTTACGAAAAGATCAAGGCGCACACGCTCTCCACCGTGCGCGGCACGGTGCAGGCGGATATTTTGAAAGAGGATCAGGCTCAGAACACCTGCATCTTCTCCACCGAATTCGCGCTGCGGATGATGGGCGACATCCAGCAGTATTTCGTCGAGCACGCGGTGCGCAATTTC